>JAGVEU010000497.1 GCA_020057985.1 Calditrichota bacterium
CACGTATAGCAGGTATTGATATTCCGCGCGACAAGCGAATTGAAGTTGCGCTGACCTATGTCTATGGCATCGGGCGGCCGACCTCGCGGCGGATACTGTCCGAATGCAAGATCAACATGGACAAGCGAACTCATCAACTGAATGATGAGGAGCTAAACGCCATTCGCTCGAAAATAACGGACATCAAAGTCGAAGGCCCATTGCGTACCGAAATCCAAATGAGCATCAAACGACTAATGGACATCGGCTGCTATCGTGGAATCCGGCATCGCAAAGGTCTGCCTGTTCGCGGCCAAAACACAAAGAACAACGCGCGAACCCGCAAGGGCAAGAAGAAGGGCGCTGTCGCCAAGAAGAAAGTGGCGAAGTGATCTTATCTGGTCTGAGTGCAATAGCGAATAACATCAAATTATAGGACTCGCGGAGAGCATATTGGCAACCCCGAAGAAAAAGAGCAAGAAAAAGAAAGAGCGTGTTGAGGCCAACGGTGTCGCTCACATCAAATCCTCTTTCAATAATACGATCATCACGATCACGGATAATTACGGCAATACCATTTCCTGGGCATCAGCCGGAAAGATGGGATTGCGTGGTTCCCGTAAGAATACTCCGTTTGCTGCGCAGATGGCGGCTGATAATGCCGCCAAGTCAGCCATGAGTCTGGGACTTCGCAAAGTCACAGTAGAAGTGCGAGGCCCGGGCGGCGGTCGTGATGGAGCCATTCGCTCGCTCGCCGCTTCGGGATTGCAAATCCAGTCCATCAAGGACGTCACACCGATGCCTCACAACGGTTGCCGCCCGCCAAAGCGCCGCCGCGTGTAATCCAACAGTGTGTATTGCTCAACTGCTCATAGTCTAATTGACAAGATAAAATTGCATGGCACAAAATCATAACCCGGCCTGCCGGATCTGTCGGCGTGAAGGAAAAAAGCTGTTTCTGAAGGGAGACCGTTGCACCGGTCCCAAGTGTTCTTTCGAACACCGGGGATACGGACCTGGAATGCACGGAAGAAATCGGCGCGGAAAAGTTTCTGAGTACGGGCATCAGTTGCGTGAAAAGCAGAAAATCCGCGAGTCCTACGGCATGCTCGAAAGACAATTCCATCGCTTCTTTACGGAAGCGCAACGCCAAAAGGGTGTGACCGGCGAGACGTTGATGTCCATGCTCGAAAGCCGTCTCGATAACGTTATCTATCGCATTGGGTTTGCAAGCTCGCGCCGTCAGGCAAGACAGTTGGTTCGTCACCGTCACTTTCTCGTCAATGATCGCATCGTCGATATTCCGTCGTATGTGCTCAAGCCCAACGACCGGATTCGCGTCAAAGATCGCTCCAAGAAAGTTGCTGTCATTCATGACGCTATGCAGAAAACCCGAGATGCGAAGGGAATGCCGAATCTCCAGCTTGATAAGGCAAGAATGGAGGGAGTATTCCTCACCGTGCCAAACCGCGCTGAGATTCCCTTTGATGCCAACGAGCAACTGGTTGTCGAGCTTTACTCCCGCTAATCTTTCATAGAGGAGATATATGAACGGTCTGAACTTCCAGATGCCCGAGTCTGTGGAGATTGACGAGTCTACCCACACGGACACGTATGGCAGGTTTATCGTTCAACCACTCGAGCGCGGCTATGGTGTGACCATCGGCAACAGCCTGCGCAGAGTCCTGCTTGCATCCCTTCAAGGCGCCGCAATTGTCTCCATCAGAATTGATGGCGTACTGCACGAGTACTCTACAATTCCCGGCGTAACTGAAGACGTGACTGAGATTGCGCTGAATCTTAAGGGCATCCGGTTCAAGCTGCTGAACAAGAAACCCGACAAAGTGATGATTCACCTGAAGGGGCCGAAGGACTTTACGGCGCGTGACATCCAAATCGGCAACACGGATTTTGAAATCCTGAATCCTGACCATCATCTCGCCACCCTTAATCGTGATGCCGAAATCAAGATGGAGATTCAGATTAAGAAGGGACGCGGTTACGTGCCTTCCGAGGAAAACCGGCTGTCGGACGCGCCGCTTGGAACTGTTCCGATGGACGCGATCTATTCTCCGATTCGCAATGTGACCTATACCGTCGAGAACACGCGCGTCGGCCAGCGTACGGACTATGAGAAATTGATTCTCGAGATCTGGACGGACGGCTCAATCACCGCCGACGATGCGCTGACCTATGCCGGCCGAATCCTTCGTGACCATATTCAGCTTTTCATCAACTTCGACATCAAACCGGAAAAAGAAGTTGAAGAAGACATTGACGAAGAGACTATGCACGTCCGCAAGTTGCTTCGCAAACCGGTCGAAGAACTCGAACTTTCGGTGCGCAGCGCCAACTGCCTGAAAGAAGCGCGCATTCGCACGATCGGCGATCTTGTTCGTCGCGATGAATCCGAGATGCTCCGGTTCAAGAATTTTGGCCGCAAATCCCTCGTCGAACTCAATGAGATTCTCAAGACCAAGGGACTCCATTTCGGCATGGATGTTGACAACTACATCAACGACTACGAGAGAAAATGAGACACCTCAATACCGGACGCAGCCTCAGCCGTTCGACCAGCCATCGTAAGGCGCTGCTTGCGAACCTTGCACAGGAACTCTTTCAGCATAAGCGTATACGCACGACTCTGGCCAAGGCCAAAGAGCTTCGTCCCTTTGCTGAAAAGCTGGTTACCACGGCCAAGAAGGGCGATATTGCAGCGCGCCGCCGTGTACTCCGTCATTTGACCAGAAAATCCGTAGTGCAAAGCTTGTTTGAAAGCATTGCACCTTCTTTCGCAGATCGAAACGGCGGATATACCAGAATCATCAAACTGGATCCGCGGATTGGCGATGCAGCGCCACTGGCAATCATTGAACTTGTGGGATTCGAGGGGGTTATCAAAGCCGCTGCTGAAGACAAGAGCAAGGCCGCAAAGTCTGCCAAGGGAAGCAAGTCAAAGGGATCAGGCAAGGCTGCCAAGACTGGTGATGATGAGGGCAAGGAAAAATCCAAAGCCGTCGCCAAATCGTCGGAAAAGAAGCAGAAGTCAATGCCGCGCAAAATAGCTGCCAAATCTCAAGGACGTTCCAAATCCGGCAGTGGCGGGTAGAAATACGGACTGGTAGGAAATTTGCTGGGCTGCATCCTAATGGTGCGGCCTTTCTTTTTATTCGACGTTGCTTTTCCTGCGTTATGTGATTATATTAATAGCTTAGGCCTGTCATTCTGCCATCTGTACTGCGAGCAAAGGACTACACCCGTGAAACAGACTATCTTATTGAAAACAAAGAGTTTCGTGCCATTGATACTGGCATTTGGAATCATCGGGATGTTCTCATGGAACATTGTTGCGCAACTCGACCTGAATATTCCAGATTTTGTAGTAAATGATGATATTTTTGTCAATGTACAGCGAGAGCCGTTCATTGCAGGATATTCGGGTCAAGGCTTCCATACGGGATGGCTCGACAACCGTGCCCTGACCGAGCATTACTTCATCCGGCGATTCTCCTCCAACGGAACTCCCGGCGGGTCTGATCAGCAGTGTACCTTTTCTCAGGAGAGTGCGCTTGAGAGGAACCTGAAGATCATCATGAACCCCCTCGGGCAGTCAGTGATCATTTGGGAAAACCACCGTTATTACTATTCGCAAATCTGGCACCGGACATACAACGAACGAGGGTCAGCGCTCAGCTCCTCAGTTTCGGTTGACGACCCCTACGTCTATGGGAACCACACTCAACCCGACGCCGCTTTCTTTGCAGATGGCAAGATGGCAATTGTTTGGGTGGATGACCGTGACTCGACATCGAGAGTCTTTGGTCGCTTTCTCGATGATCAATTTTCTCCAATGACTGACGCCCAGCCGCTGACCGATAGTATTCCGGGCCGCCGTTGCGAGAATCCGGCAATTATTACCCTTGGCAGCAGCCGCTTTGTACTTGCCTGGATCTCCCGCGATGACACACTCGGTCACTGCAGACTGATGATAAGGAGTGCGCTCTTTGGCTCGGACACACTCGACTATTCTGTTGAACTGCTTTCTGCACCCAGTGGAAGTATCCTCTCTAACCTGTGGATCGCGCGCCATGACAGCCTGCGCTTTCTCCTTTCTTATAGCATTGGAAACTCGATGCAGCGCAACGTAGTTTTTGCCTTGCTCAATCAGGATCTGACTCCGGCGGAGCAACCATGGATTGCCATGCATCTTCAAGGACCGGATAGCAGCAAAGAGTACTCGATCAGTTACTCAGCGGATCAAGTTATCTCATTGGTCAACGAAGATCAGGATGGAACGGTGCAACTGCAACGTTGGTCGTTTGATGGAACGCCACTCTCAGTTCAGATTGATTTCAATCCTGAACACGAGGATGAGCGATTATACTCCGCTCGCGTCTTCGCCACTCCGGAAAGTCTAAGTTTTGTCTGGGTTGGCATTGACTCAGTGGGACGAAGTGACATTTTCTCACGGGTTTATCTTGCAAATGGCTCGCCTGCTGGACCTCGTGTGCGAGTGAACACCGACCTGACACGACAGGATCAGGATGATGCCGATGTAGGGGCTCTGCCGGAAAGGCAGATGCTGTTTGTGTACAGTGATGCGCGCACGAGTACACCGACCGTTTATTTGATCGTCTATGATTCTCTTGGGCGCGCTCTCATGGAGAGCCGTCCGGTTCCGGCGGATACCTTCAATCAAGTTCGACAATGGACTCCGGCACTGGATGTCAATCCGTCCGGTCGTTTTGCTGTGGTGTGGCGCGACGAGCGCAACTTCAACCCGGATATCTACTTGAGAATCTTTGATGAGCCTCGCCAACCCCGCACCGGAGACATTCCCGCGCAATCTCTGTCGTCACCTGCCTACCAACGATATCCGGATGTTGCGATTGACGATGAAGGGCGCGTGATCGCTGTCTGGATGGATGGAAGATTCGACGAGGACGATGTCTATGTCCGTGTTTTCGATGCGAACGGATTGCCGCTCGGCCCGGAAGTTCCGGTTGCATTCTCCGGAGACCATTACACTCAATCCGAGCCAAAAGTGAGCATGGTCACCGCTGATCTTGCTATGATCGTCTGGAAGGATGAGCGACAGGGGAACGCGGATATCAATGGTCGTTTCTGGTCTACCGCCACAGGTCAGCCTGTTGGCGCTCCGTTTCGCGTGAATGACGACATCAGCATCGGTCGGCAGGAATCACCTGCGGTCGGTGGAAACAGGCACGGTCTCGCCGCGGTTGCCTATGCTGACGACCATACTCAGAACTCACGCACGGACGTCTACATTCGCTATTATGCTCCAGCCGGACCGATAGACTCTGCCTTCTGCGCCTCGCGTTTCGATCACCCTCGCGAGCATTCCGGAATCGTTGTCACAGTGGATGAATCGGGACGCACAGCGATTTGCTGGCGTGATCGGGGGCAGATAGATAATGATATCTACGCCATCGAGCTGCGTGGAACGCTCGATTGGACAACTCCTGAATCCTATCGCGTCAATGGTACCGCAACACCGGCTCCGGGCACCCAACACTCGCCGCAAGTCGCTATTCTTCCACCCAATTCGATTGTCTATGTCTGGACCGATGAACGAGCCGCCGCACAATCGGGAAGAGATGTTGTCTGCAATGTCAGACAGTGGTTTGTTCCCCCGACTGCTGCGGATGAACCCGCATCGGAGATTCCACAAGCATTTCTGCTCTCTGATGCTTTCCCGAATCCATTTAACTCCTCCACCGCTTTCACATTGACGCTTCCGGCGCAGAGTCATGTTGACATTACGTTGTTTGATCTCTTGGGTCGTGAGGTAACTCCTGTTTATCGTGGCGAATTGCCGGCGGGTTCACATCAGTTTGTCTGGAATGGCAGCGCTTTTACTTCACAGATAGCCTCTACTGGAATCTACTTTCTGCGAGCAAGGTCACGCGATCATGTTGAATCCAAGAAGTTGCTGCTCTTGAAATAAGCGCACCCTCATGTTTGAGATTCCAAGAACTCCAACGGGCACAACTTTGACCTGCAAAGGCTGGATTCAGGAAGCAGCCTTTCGCATGTTACTGAATAATCTTGATCCAGAGGTTGCCGAGGACCGCGAGCAGCTTGTTGTTTACGGCGGCACGGGCAAGGCCGCACGCTCACGAGAAGCCTTGTCCGCTATTCTTGACTGTCTGACCAAGCTCGAAAATGATGAGACTTTGCTTGTGCAATCCGGCAAGCCGGTTGGTGTGGTTAAAACTCACAGCGATGCACCGCGCGTGCTGATTGCAAACTCAAACCTTGTGCCGCAATGGGCGAATTGGAAATATTTCCATGAACTCGAAGCCAAGGGACTCATCATGTATGGTCAGATGACGGCGGGGTCATGGATCTACATCGGCACGCAAGGAATTCTTCAAGGCACATACGAGACATTTGCAGCTGCCGCCAGGCAGCACTTCGGCGGGACTCTCAAGGGCAAGTGGGTGCTCACCGGCGGTTTAGGCGGAATGGGCGGTGCGCAACCGCTTTCTGTAACTCTAAACCACGGGATTATGTTGGTAGTCGAGGTGGACCCGGTTCGGATTAAGCGCCGCGTGGAGATTGGCTACTGTGATCGCTCCACCGAATCGCTTGACCAAGCGCTCGCATGGATTCAAGTGGCCGTCAGGGAAGGAACAGCGCTCTCGATCGGACTGCATGGTAACTGTGCAGATATTCTTCCGGAGTTGCTTCGCCGCAACGTGATCCCGGATGTTGTGACCGATCAAACTTCGGCGCATGATGAACTCAACGGCTATGTCCCGCACGGTATTCCCTTTGATATGGCGTTGAGTCTGCGTAAAAGCGATCCGGTGGAATATGTCCGCCGGAGCACAGACTCAATGCTTATCCATACCAAAGCGATGGTCGAGTTTCAAAAGCGCGGCGCAGTGGTCTTTGACTATGGAAACAACCTTCGGGGACAAGCGCTCAAGGCAGGCTATACGGATGCCTTTGCATATCCCGGCTTCGTCCCTGCATACATCCGTCCACTATTCTGTGAGGGCAAAGGCCCCTTCCGCTGGGCTGCGCTTTCCGGAGATCCGCAGGACATTCACACAACCGACGCCGAAGTGCTTCGGACGTTTCCTCACGACAAGTCCCTTCAAAATTGGATCAGGAATGCCTGTCCAAAGATTCCGTTCCAAGGACTTCCGGCTCGGATTTGCTGGCTTGGGCAGGGAGACCGTGCCAAGTTTGGTCTGGCCATCAATGATCTCGTGCGAACGGGAAAAGTTGCTGCCCCCATAGTTATAGGGCGTGACCACCTCGATTGTGGCTCGGTGGCTTCGCCCTATCGAGAAACTGAAGCCATGCTCGATGGTTCCGACGCCATCGCTGACTGGCCGATTCTCAACGCTCTCGTTAGCACGGCATCAGGCGCTTCGTGGGTGAGCTATCATCACGGAGGAGGAGTTGGTATCGGAGCCTCCCTTCATGCCGGACAAGTCATTGTGGCTGACGGCACGGATGCAGCAGCCGCCCGCCTCGAACGAGTGCTGACCAATGATCCGGCGATGGGACTATTTCGTCACCATGATGCAGGATACCAAGAGGCAACCGAAACTGCACTCAAGCACGAAGTGCAGATTCCGGGTTTGAACTACTGAGTTTCCGTGCGATGCATGAATCGGCAGGACATACCCGCACCGGGTTCCAGTGTTCCGATGTGCGTTCGGTCTGACCGACTCAATGAATCGGCCCGGGCTTGATGCCACTGACTTCCAGAAGTAACATTTCCTCATCAAATACAAGGAGGCAACGATGCGGTTTCTTGGCCTCGTCTCCGGCGTGGTGTTTGCATTTAGCGCGACGACTGTCAGTGCGGCGAGCAATAGTCAGGCGACTCTGCTCTTTCTGAAGATTCCCCAAGGTGCACGTGCCGATGGCATGGGCCAGGCCTTTGTCGCCGTGGCAGATGATGCCACAGCTACGTGGTGGAATCCGGCTGGTCTTGGCTTTCAGCACGGACGGAAGGTCATGGCGACGTACGACCAATGGGTATTAGGCTTCGATCTGAGCCGCGTATACCACGCAAGCATGGCCGGAACTTATGAAGTCCCGGAGTGGGGTACTTTCGGAGCGAACTTCAGCTTGCTCAATTTGGGCCGGACCGAATGCCGTGGTCCGCAGAACGAGGACCTCGGCTCGTTCTCATCATACGAAATGGCATTCACGGGGACCTATGGCGCGCAGATCAACCCGAACTGGGCGCTCGGCGTGGGTTTGAAGATTGCCTACAGCAAGTTGTCTCCAGGAGGGGGCGCGGGCGCTGAGGCCGGATCCGGGAGCGCGACTGCCTTTGCGGGGGATGTTGGTGTGCTGCACAAGTCCCCGCTGGTCCGCGGACTCTCATTCGGTGCGAACCTGTCTAACGTGATCCGAAGGTCTCGTACATAGACCGCGCACAGGCTGATCCGTTGCCCACCAATCTGAAGGCCGGCCTTGCCTACAACATTATGGACGATGAGTACAATCGTCTGACGATTGTGTCTGACCTAAACAAGGAACTCGTTTATCGTGACAAGAGTGGTCATTCGGATCCAGTATACAAGGCAATATACACGTCGTGGCAGGACGGCCCTGTCATTAAGTCGCTCGTCTGGAACACTGGTGTTGAACTCTGGCGGGCGAATGTGTTCGGCGTGCGGGGAGGGGTATGGACCGATCATTATGCACACGAATACCCGGGAA
>JAGVEU010000369.1 GCA_020057985.1 Calditrichota bacterium
ATTATAAGACCCAAACTGCGCCTTCCGGTAATGGACGAAATCCATTCCTCTCTGTAAACCCTTGACCAAAAAATACTTGAAGTGTTTTTCAGAACCGACGAGATTAGCTCATCATTCGGCTTGTTCCTGCCTGAACGCCTTGACACATAGCCATGCAAGAGAACTCAGAGACCAGATCAAAGAGATGAGTAAGAGAAATTTCACTGCCGGGTACTGCGAATGCATCGCGTCCTCGTAAAAGAACAAACACAGCGCAAAGACGCTCACGCAGAAGACTATGCGAAGGCTCATTTTACCGTCACTGGTTCATCCACAAGTCGCAGCTGCGAGCAGGGGAAAAAATGTCAATTCCTACGGCTTGTCCGGTTCCTGCGTGCTCGATGTGATGCCTTTCGTTGGGTGCAAAATACGCAGAATCTCCTGGGCCGAGAATACACTCAACACCATCGCCGCCTACTACTTTCATGTGACCCTCAATGACAATCGAAACCTGTTCAGAGGGATGGTGATGAGGAGGTGTGGTATGACCTGCGGATCTGTAGAAGTATCCGACAGAGAAGTTCTCCGCCCGCGCAAGACTCAATCTCGTCCATGCGGGTTTCAATTGGTTGATTTCAGCTTCTTTGACTGTGACGATGTCCATTTCTCTCCTCATTCGTTTTCTCGCGCGAAGGCGAGGTCAATTCGGCTCCCTCACAACATCTCTTCTAAACAAAAAGAGCAAACCCATCCTGCTAGCAGTAAAGGATTCGCTCGTGATAGAGTCACCGGAGGTGAACCTCGGCTTCTAGTTAGCCTATCATAAGATACGCAATTTTTGCCAACTAAGTTCGATTTGTCATAATGCCCAAAGTCCTGTTTAACAACAGGTTGGCCTTGAATGGACTGTTATTCGTGGAGAATTTCGAGGCTTTCAGGCGTCGCGCAATCACGACGCTCCTCTCTCCCCCTACTTCAGTAGGGGGACAAAGGGGGTAAGAGCCGTTTGCACCAGTAGCGCCGCATGGATATGCGCTTCTATCGCGGCGGCACTTGTCTCCAAGTGCCCCGCAACCGAGCGCCATAAAGTTGGATGTATCCAATCTCCATCGTAGCGCCGCATGGATATGCGCTTCCATCGCGGCGGCACTTGTCTCCAAGTGCCCCGCAACTGAGCGCCATAAGGTTGGATGTGTCCGATCTCCACCGTAAGGGGCACGTGGAGACAAGTGCCGCCGCGGGAAGGGCCGTTGTCGGTCAACAGACCGGCAATGTCACCGAGTCAACAACCAGCCAATGTCCTCTTCTTTAGTCATCGCCGGAATTGTCTCCAGCAATATTGCCGGAGCAGTCGTAGCAGTCACGTGATAGAACATGTTGGCGGCATATTGCACAACTCCGATGTGAAGATAGGTGGAATCCGCCGTATATCCGTGGAACCAAAACGGCCCTGTGGCCACTTCCGAGAAGAAGACGAGATAACGTGTCACATCAATCGCACACCCGCCCACCGATTCAGTGATCCGATGCCACGTCAACCGCGCATCCTGTCCTTGAGTGGTAATGACCACTTGTGGTGTGGCCGGAGTGGAAATCTGCGTGCCGGAGAGCGGAATGCGTACATAGAGCCCCTCGGCATTCGACGCATTCGTCCGAATGCGCAACGTGTCCCGGAAGAAGCCATCACTCTCCGGAGCGAAGTTCAAACCAAGCTCACAGGATGTCATCTCGCCGGGCTGAATTGTAAATGATAGCGGGCAGTTTGTAGTCCGGGAAAAGGCCGGATTAGTCAAGTTCTCCGGACGATAGACGGTAATAGGCGCCGTTCCGAAGTTCTTAAGGCGGAAACTTTCCAGAACCGTCTGCGGACACTCCATGCTGCCCAAGTTCCATGACAGCACCGCCTGCGAAGGTTGCGCCGGACGAACCAATGCCAGATAACCTTGCGATGGACTGATGACAAAATTCGCATCCGAGATGTCCGACAGGCTCATGTCCAGAGCGGTCACGCGCACACGGCACAGGCTGGAGATCGGCTCAGGAATAAAGACGGCTTCCGCACTATCATTGGGAGTATCAAACGCGAGCGTATCCCAAGGCCCATTCGGATAGTTCCGCGTGAGTTCAATCATCACATTCCCATCAATCTGCCAACTCTGCCACCGCACCGTATCCGTCGTAAAGAGCGTCCAGTTTTCTCCGCCGTTGGGAGATACGACTCGGATGCGCGGTCCAGTTAAAGGAAACGCGCCCATGTCTGCTCTGCTTCCATCGGGATCAAGCGGCGAGTTCGGATCGCCAGCATCAATGCAAGGCGAACCAACCTGCAAATGGAAATCGCCGTTGGCAGTATCTACGAACATCGGATCAGCGTCTATATTGCCGATGCCCGGATAGCTGCCTTGGATGTCGCAAAATGAGGCGATCACAGTACCAGCGGCTTCGCCAAAGAAGATTTCCCGACCTGATGCCGCAGTATCACCCCATAGAATACTGTTTTGCAAATTGATAGTATATGGGCTACTATGCCACACGTTTATTCCACCCCCACCCCCGGACTCAAAATCATCGAGGGCCAAATTATGAGCAATCGTGCAATTCGAAATCAAGAAGTTCGCACGACCCTGCCAAATAGCTCCTCCAGCATTTGCAATATTGTGTTGAATGAGACAATGGTCGAGCGTGATATTACCGCCGTTCTCAGGCAACGGTACGTGCTCGATACCGCCACCACCGTCACCGCCGTCTGCGGTATTGTACTCGAACCGACAATACATAAACGACGGACTACAATTGCCAAGTACTGACGCGCCATTTGGCGTATTGCGCCGTATAGTGCTGTGATCGATGGAACCGCTCCAATGGTCAAGGAGAATTCCACCACCATAAAAGTCAGGATTTCCTCCGCCACCGTTAAGTGTCAGCCCATACTCAACCAC
>JAGVEU010000043.1 GCA_020057985.1 Calditrichota bacterium
AACTTCCTGATTTTCCTTGCCATCTTCAGTGGGTTCTGGTTCATGTTCATGCAGCTTTGGGATTTGCTTCCGAACTTCATTGACGAGTGGGTTTTTTCACAAGACATCGCACCGTTCTTCGGCGCTCTGAGCAGCGATTTTCTGCTCTCCAGCGGAAACATCAAACCCGAAGTGCTCATCAACATTGACAGTTTTGCGATCATTGCGCTGATGCTTCCGATGGCATGGCTGACCGGAAAATTCCACCCAATGATCGCGCTGATCGGCGGCATGGCGATTTCGCTGGTGGGCTTTTTCGGCAGCGGCTGCTCTAATGTTGGCTTCATCGTCGCACTGGCGATTTTCGTTTTTGCGATCGGAGAAATGTGGTGCAGTCCGAAGTTCTCAGAGTACATTGGACTCACGGCGCCGGCGGACAAGAAAGCCCTCTATATGGGATATTCAAATATTCCCTTTGCGGTTGGCTGGGGACTTGGCAACTTTATTTCAGGTTATCTCTATGAGAACCTCGGGAGCAAGATCAATTTTGCTCGTGACTACCTTGTCAACCATTTGGGGATGAGCAGCACAGATGCGATGGCGTTGCCGCAAGAGAAGGTGATGGACGCGATGGCGGCCATGATGAACGGCGGAAAGGGCGCAACTGCCGAAGAAGCCACGCGGCTGCTATGGAAGATGCATGATCCGTGGATTGTATGGGTGATCCTCGGAGGAATCGGCACCATCTCCACTCTGGCCATGGTGTACTATTACTTCAAAACTCGCGGCAGATCTTTGACATCAAACAGCGCACCAACGGCATAAGTGAGGTTTCATATAGCGGTTCTTGAAAACAACCCGACATCTACAGCGCATTTGCAAGTACCTCACAGCCTAATCTGTTTCCAAGTTCGATCGGAAGTGTGGATTCCCGCTTTCGCGGGAATGACAGAGCAAAAAATCATCGCTCATCGGTTGGCTGTCTTAGGACATGATTGTCATTCCCACGAAAGTGGGAATCCATCACCGATTTGATTTGAGAACATGTCGGGCTATTTTCAAGAACCGCTATAACAGCAACGTCCCGGCAAAGCGGGACGTCGTGCCTCAACGTGAGGAGGGAGGTGCCCCACGAGGAGAAAGTCGCAGCCCATCAACATCATTCACGCACCAACCATGTGCAAGAACTGCTCCGGACTCAACCGTCTTCATTGAATTCGGATTTGTACAAATGTGTAATTTTAAGCAGAAAGTTCTATAAACTTAATTCGCCAGCCTTCTTGACTCCGGAGGTCTAATAGTCTATATTTTGAAAGAGAGGCACGGCTGCTTTCCAAATGATTGTGCTTGCCTGAGATTTCCGTCATTGCGTTGATTTGTAATGACTTAACTGAATGATAGTATCTTGTGCTCTGACATAATCGCCGCACGACTTCCGAAGACCATGCCTCTACCTGCAACTGCGAGTACCTTCAGGACGTTCAAACCAGAGGCACAGAGGTCACTGTGAACCGCCAACCCGCAATCGGCAAACCTTCTTTCACCGATGCATTTCGTCCTTAATATCAGAGAAACATATTCTAACGAACCACTTAGCACGTATTTACTATGTTTAACACCATTTTTGGAAAGAGGCAAGTGAGCAATGCGCCGTCACTATTCACAGTGCGTAGCAGATCATTAGCCCTATTTGCGGCTGTGATTGGAATGCTCACTCTTAGTGCGAGCCTTCATGCAGACCCGCTTGTTCCTCCGTTCGGAGTTTATGAAGATGTTGCTTTCTCGCCGACAATCGAAGTTCTGGAATCGAACCAGAGTCGTGTACGCCTGCATTTATTCATGGAGCACTTGCCTCCGGGGCAGACCATCAATTTCGCGCAGCGCATTCCCGGTCTTTGGGCGGACATGAATGAAGGCGGAGTGCTGCTCCCACGGTTTGCGATCCTTGTGGCTCTCCCCAATACTGGTAACCCGACTTTGACTGTTGAAGACTGGCAGGCTACCACATACACCGCATCGCCAAGAAATTTACCGGAGAATAATCCGAATCCTGCTTCTGTAACAATCGGCAGTGTCGGAATCATGGGTGGTGTTCGCGTTGCGGCAATCAATATTCGACCAATTACGTATACGAACAACGCCAATACCTGTCTGGTCATGACCGATGCCACGATCATGATCGAAGTGGATGGTCAGCAAGGAGTGAACCCTGTTACGACTGTGCACACGTCCTATTCTCGCCCTTGGCAGAAGGTGTTTGAGTCTCTGATTACGAACTGGGATGCAATCCCGAATATCAGCAACGGATCTGAATCGCACATCCTGATGATTGCTCCGAATAGCTTTACGTCCCAGTTGCAAAACTTTATTAAGTGGAAAGAACAACGCGGTATCAAAGTCACTGTAGTGACGCGGGAATCCATTGGCGGCAACCCATCTGCCGCGCAAATAAGGACGAGGATTACGAACGAATTCGGATCATCGCAACCGCGAATTGACTACGTAATTTTGGTGGGTGATGAAACTCAGTTGCAGACTTCCATGCTTCACACTGATGACGAGCCAACGCGGTTTAGTAATATGAGTCTGTCAGGGGAATATACTAACGAGAACTTCTTCGCAGCCCTCGAAGGAACAGACGTATTTCCCGATGTTTTCCTTGGCCGCTGGGTCGTCAACACCGCCGGTGAAGCGGGCAATATTGCTGCGCGCACCATTCTGCATGAGAAAAATACTTTCGCGGTGGATTCACTGCGCTTCAGGCGCGCGGTCTGCGCAGCGGACTTCACCGAGTCCTCCCAAGCCCAAACCAAACGCGACGTCCGACTAATGCTGCTTCAGAATGGATTTCCTACGGTAGATACTCTGTGGGGACCAGGTTCAAGTCCGCAAACACTCAAGAACTGGGTGAATGCCGGTGAAACCTTTGTCAACTATCGCGGAAGTGGTTGGAGCAACGGCTGGGCGGGAATAAACTTCGATTACGGTGACATAAACGATCTCAACAATGTCAAGAAACTGCCGATTGTCACGGGTATCGGGTGCGGAGGAGCGAAATTCGACGAATCAGACAATACCTGCTTTGGCGAAGTCTGGATGATCATCGGAACACCGGAGAACCCACGCGGTTCGGTAGGATTCATTGGCCCGTGCTGGAATACGCACACGGTATACAACGATGTTCTGGACTCCGCTCTGTACCGCGCGTTTCTTGTCAATGACATTATG
>JAGVEU010000482.1 GCA_020057985.1 Calditrichota bacterium
CGATACTCTCGATCTGCATAGCGAGTTGTGTCAAATGGAAGGTAAAGATATCCAAGTCGTGGATCGAGTTCAAGCAAGTCCCACTCACTCGTCAGACGCAACTCTACATACTGATCTATCTCACGAACAATGCCTCGATTCCGAAAATCCGATCCATGAAAGAAACAGGCAAGACGCCTTTGATTCTGCACGCATTGCTTGATAAACCTGCCGTCTCGCGTAAAATCCAGTCCACCGTCAAGGTGAATGACGTCGAAGGTGTCAAGAGCATGTTCTTCGATTACTTTAGCAATGCGACTCCAGTTGAGATTGTCTCTAATTGCAAAAAGCACTCTTTCAATCGGCCCCGGATTCCAATACGGAGGATACTCGATACGCACTTTGTCTGGGGAAGTGCCGCGCATGCCCAGTAGAAACCGCTTCACCGTTCTTACCCAACTTCTATTCGGCATAAATGGAAGGTGCAAGCAGATGTCATCGGGATAATCCCAGCGGCTATGCCAGAATGTGACAAACCTGCATTCATCCCCTCGTCGCCGGTGCTCTGCCTGAAACAGGGAGAGAGTACCGGATACATGTTCCGGCGTAATATAGAGTATCTTCATCCGCGCGAGAATGCTTTGCGCATGTACAGCGTCTCGGTTTTGTCAAAGAAGCCCACAAGATAGAGAGCCACCGGAAATAGTAAGCATAGAATTCCGCGACTCCACCATGCTGAAAGCTGCGGGACGAAACCAAGTCCGAGAATAAGACCGCCAACCATCACCAGTTTGAGCATTCTTATCCACTCATAAGGGACATTGTACGAATTGCGGACAACAAGCCAAAGCAGCAAGGCTTGGAGGAAAAAGGCAAGGAAAGTAATCCAAGCCGCCGCGATCATGCCGTAGGACGGCACGAGCAGCAGATTGAAAGCGATGGTGAACACAGCAGCAGCGCCCGTCACAAAAGGCAGTCTGCGAGTTAGCTTTTTCAGATATACGCCTACCATAAGATTTGCATAGACTCCATCAAAGATATGCGCAAGCAATATAATTGGAAACACTGCAAGTCCAGCCCAATAGCGTTGGTCGAGAATATAGCCAACACGCGGCCATTCCGTCTTGATGATCAGCTCAACAAAGAACGTCAGAGCCACAAGCAGAAATCCTGTGACCAGGAGGTAATACGTAAGAACTCGCGCAAAAAGCCGGGGAGCATTCTCATCTTCAGCGTGAGACAGAAAGAACGGCTGCCATGCAAAGCGAAATGCCGCGGTAACGACCGCCATGAACATACCAAGTTTGTAACCCGCACTGTATATGCCCGCTTCTTCAAGGCCCCGGTAGATTTCGATAATCTTTCGATCAGCGAGTTCCACTATCATAACAAAGAGGTACGTCGGGATATTTGGCAAACCGAAGCGCACCATTTCCTTGAGCACGCTTCGCTCGATGATCAGCGCACCATTCTTGACAAGGTCTGGAATCACGATAATAAGAGTGACAGCGCTTGCAGCCAGATTCGCCCATAGCACGCCCGCAACGGATAGCCTCAATGATCCGACAAACCAAATATTGAGACCGATATTAATGGAGACATTGATCACCTTAACCAATGTAAACGAAACGGGGCGATGTGTCCCGCGCAGCAACAGAAACGGAAAGAGAGTGAGGGTATCAAAGAACAGAATTCCGGCACAGATCCGGATCATTGCTGGAACGATCTCCTGATGAACAGGATTCTTGATTAACACATGACCGATTTCACCTGCGAAACCAATGATTATGAACGCCAGCGTAGCCGACGTAATCAGAGACGTGCAGAGTGTGGTTCCGGTGATATGACGTCTTGATTCCGCGTCTTTCTCAAGCGTAAAGTAGCGCAGATAGGCAATGTCAAGGCCGTAAGAAAAGAAAGTCTGGGCAACGCCCATGAAAATGAAGTACAGAGTCAATTCGCCGTACTCTGCGGGACTCATGCGAAAACTGTAGTACGGCAGCAGTAGGAATGTCACGAGCCGAGTGATGATGTGTCCGACACCGTACACGAGCGATGCTTGAGTGAGAGCTTTCAGTTGACGAAACACTCACACACCAAGCCTTGAAGTCGCCATGAGCAGATAAGGAAAGAGCAGAACGAAGAGTAGCATCCAGTCAGCGGATTTCGAGCTCGATGCCGGCAATAACAAGCACCAAATCGGCCATGAAGCGAGAAGGTAGCGCGCCTCGGCCTGATCATACCTCAGATTAAGCCAGATGAAAGAAGAAGCGGTGATGAATATTGCAGCAATCGAAACCGGGTTGGAGAGTGCTGTTTTCCACGTACGATGGCGTATCGCTCTGCAAGCAATATATACCGCTGGAACGGCCATAACAAGTAATCCCACATAGCCCTGCCAGAATTCACTCCACGGGAAAAGAGCTGAACGGAATGCGTAGGTAATGAACCCAAGGTCAGGAATTCTCCAAACGGGTGAGCCGAATCCTGCTTCAATAGGAATAAGCGATCCGAACTGGTTCACGTTCCTCAACCACAGAGGAACAGAAAGGAGCAGCGTGGTGATGAGGCAAACGAACAGAGATGTGAACTGAGCAATGCTCCGGTATCTTACCGCGAGCAACAGCGGAAGTGGCAGAAGCAACAGCATCGTCAGCTTGGAATACAATCCGATCACTGCAAACAAAACGCTGAGAGTAAGCCATTTTCTGCGCAGACCTTGGTGCCACATCAGCAAACAAATCCAGATGAGGCCACCAGCACAGATCCAGAAGAGCGGATCATTTGTGGCAGTACTTGTAAAACGCACCATGACTCCGCTGAGCGAAAGAAACACTATTCCCGAAGTTGAAACGGCTTTGTAGGCAGGCAAGATCAAGCAGGTTTTCAACCACACCCAAACCATGCCGCCGAATAGAAGGATTCCAAGAAAACGACCAAGCAGTGTTATCTGCTGACGGTCATTCAACTTGAGAAGTTTCCCAGTTCCGGCCAGAATAACATAGTATAATGGCGGTTGATAGTTTTCGTAATAACCGCGTTGCAGCGCGCCGGCACTGTCAATGGCCTCAATCTGACTGGGGAGCATTCCCGTTTTGAGAACATGCAGCGCATAAGTTACATGAGCGACTTCGTCATTGTAGGACGAGAGCCTGTCCGGAGTGCTATCACTTCCAATGGGAGTCAAGACAAGAAAAACGAACCGTAAGATCAAGCCCAGCGCTACTGCCACGACTGCTGGCGTGATGAATGCATGGCTTGTGCGATTCACCGGATCCATTTAGGTGTCAAGATTTCGTCCGCGTACTCGTACATTGTCCTGGCGCATCGTGATACCCTTACCATCAAGATACTCGAGAAACGGGACGACGTACTTACGCGAAGATTCGAGCATTTTTCCAACATCCGATATACTAAGTTGCTTCCCATCCCTAAGTGCGTCTCGCACGAGCCCCAAGGCTCCGTTGAAGCGCTCAGTCTCGAAAAACAAATCAAGTCCAAGGCGGCGGCATTTCCCGAGTCTATCCATCAACACGAGAGATTTTTCAATTGTGGGTTTGGGAAGTCTCAGATTCTGCGCGATCACGTCAGCAGATGGCGGCGAAAATCCGCTGCTCTTAAGAAGTTCGAGAATTCTAGTATGCAATTTCGTTTGCTCAGGTGTTAATGCGACCTGAACACCTCCAATAGAGAGAAGGTTGCCCTGCCTGTTAAGTATCGCTTCGGATACCATTTTCTCGACCAATTGCTGAAGAAGTTCCTCAGGCGTTGAAGCGAGTATCCCCGCTTTCAAATCTGCGATGCCAAATCCCGAACGATCAGGCTGGCTCTTGTGAAGCTCCGTCAGTCTTCGCTTAATCTGCTCGCGCATTTCAATCAAGCGCTGTTCGAGAATCAAGTGACCGGCAAACTCGACTATGGCGGACTGTTGTGCAATCTCAAGCGTATCTTTGACCGGCAAACCAAATGCGATTGCCACTTCCGATACCCGTATTCCATGTCTTCCACGCCATCGAACAAATGCCAAGATTGCTTTGCTCAGGTCATTGACATGCAATTCCTTTGCGGCTTCGATTTCCGACGCAAGATTGCGCGCCGTAAATCTGGGTGCGATGGGCTCGAGCACAACTCCTCCACCCAAAGTCTCAAGCGGCGAATATCTGCGAAGGACAAAATGATCGCCCCACACGACGACTACAGGAGATTCAAACAGTAGATTCGCAATTGTCTTGCGGTTGTTATCCTCGGCGAGCAACTGCACCCTGCCAATAACCTCTTGTGTTCCAACAAGAAACCTGATTCGCTGGCGATCCTTCAGAGGGTCAATTCCCGAAAGTAGTTCAATCGCAACACGCGCACGAGTTGTTACGCACAGTCCGCCCGACGATGTCAGTGTGACCCCTCGTGTCAGAGCATCAGTATCGCCGATCAAATTGAGAGCTGCGCGTTGTCCGGAGCGTAACTCCATGACTGATTGTCCATGCGATTCAAGGTGCTTAACCCGCATTTCATAATCACCGGGAAG
>JAGVEU010000135.1 GCA_020057985.1 Calditrichota bacterium
ATTGTCGCCGACGCCGTTGAGTTCAATCTCAAATTGTGCGCGCGCCCATTTCAGATGATCCCGCGCCGCACCGATCACCTGCGGAGTGGATCTCATGCTGTAGGCATCCTGCACTTTTACTTTCATCTTTCCCGTGGTGAGATCCGAGCCTTCGATCACCTTGCGGATGTTGCTAGCACAGGTAACTGCTCCTTGAAATCCTCGTAATTGATGCAGTCGTGGATCATAGGGTTTCATGTTCGCAAGCAGTGCTTCCAGCGACATGGCCGCAGCAATTTCTGCCTGCTTTAGCCAACGCTCTGTATCATGAATTGCCAATGAGCCGACCGCACAGATAAAATTGCTTCCGTTGATAGCCGCCAAACCGTCGCGCACTTCCAGACCGGGGATCTTGATTCCAGCTTTGTCCATGGCAAGTTTCGTCGGCATTCGCTCGCCTTTATAAAACGATTCGCCTTCTCCCATCAGCGAGAGCGCAATCTGCGACATCGGCGCCAGATCTCCACAGGCTCCCACGCTTCCCTTCTCGCAAACCACCGGCGTCACGCCCTTGTTAAGCATCTCCACATAAGTCTGAGTGATCTCGGCGCGGCAGGCTGAATGTCCCTTGGCATGAACATTGATTCGCGCCAGCATCGCGCCGCGTACATATTCAACGGGCATGGGGTCACCGATTCCGGCAGCATGATTGAAGATCAGGTACTTCTGAAAATCCTTCGTCTGATCATCCGTCAGCGCCACTTCAGAAAGTTCGCCGATTCCCGTATTCACACCGTACATGATCTCGCGATCTGCAACTTTCTTCTCCAGAAAAGTGCGGCACGTGCGAATTCGAGTTAGCGCATCCGGATGTAGTTCCACTTTTTCATGGTTCCTCGCAATTCGGACAACATCATCCGTGGTAAGGTTTTTTCCATTCAAGACAATTGCCATTCCATATCTCCTAAGATTCCGCCGCTTGAGACGATCGGGATTTCGATTATGCAGTTGTTGGTTTCGATTCAATTGTAGAATTCTTAAGATACTGAAAACAGCCTTGATTGGCAACTGTCCAGCGTGTAGCTCATTGACAGCCAGGATCTTCCTGCACCATCCTGTTTCAAAAGGCTTTGCCGTATATCACAAGCAATTAAACACTCATCGGATTCGGACATGCTCTGTCGTATTAAGCTTGCCTTCATCAGGAACATGAACCTTGAGTATAGCGTTCATGAAAAGAACACTCCTTAGTAATTCGCAAATATGTCATTCTTCGCCGAAATCTGCTTCGCCCTTCGCGATGACAAAGTCGCAAGGTTGGCTACGATCATCTCGACTTCCGGATCAACGCCTGCTCCGGCTCATTCGCGAATGCTTGTCCGTACAGTTGGTAAGTTGCGCACCATTGGAACCGTCGGAGGCGGATGCCTTGATCTGAGCATTCTCACGCGCATCGAGGATGATCCGACCGGTGAAATTCCACAGATCATATCCTTTGAACTCAACGATGATGTCGGAGATACCGGCCTGATGTGCGGCGGCACTGCAACGGTCTTGCTCGAGCGGCTTGACGAGAGTATGCTTCCAGTATTCGAGAACATCCTGCAAGCCTTGAACTTAGGCGCTGATTGCATTTTGGTACATACGCTTTCGAAATCAGGTGGTGCGAAGAAGACGCTGCTTACAGTTGAAGGGAGGTTTCTCTCAGGCGAGGTATTAAGCGGGAAGATGCTTGCTCTGGTTCGGGATTCGATTCGGGACATCCTGCAAACCGGCAAGACAAGCCGGATGCAAGCAGAGGATCAGGAATACATCATTGAATTGCTGCGAGCCGACCCTCCGCTAATTATTTTCGGTGGCGGTCATGTAGGCAAAGCCGTATCACAGTGCGCAGCTCTTGCCGGTTTTCGCGTGACTGTCGTGGATGATCGCCCGGAATTTGCGGGCACAGAACGTTTTCCCGAAGCGGATCGGGTTATCTGTGCTCGTTTTGATCAGGCTTTGTCAGAAATAGCTTTGACTCCGGCAACCTACATCGTGATTGTCACACGCGGACATCACCACGATGAAAATGTCCTCGAGCAATGCCTGCAACACGATCTCAAGTACATGGGAATGATCGGCAGTAAGCGGAAAGTCCACGTGACCTTCCAACATCTTGCGGAGCGTGGCATCTCACGCGAGCGACTTTCACAAGTTCATGCACCGGTCGGTCTGAAGATCGGAGCAAAGACCCCCGGAGAAATCGCCGTCAGTATCGTCGCAGAAATGATCGAGGTAAGGCGCAGATCCGCGTCAAGCGCATTGTCATTCTGACGGTCTTCCGTCAGAATCTCAGCCCCTTGCCCTGGCCTCATTGCACTTAAAAAATCAGAGATCCTGAACGCCCCACGAAGACGTGGGTGTCCAGGATGACAAAAAAGGTGCGACTTGTGGGTCCATGATGACAAGAAAAGCCCTGTCATTCTGCTATATTCATAATCAAGGGGTTGGGGTGTTTTTTTTTCGCGTAGCTCATTCTGCTATTCGGGGTTCTCTTTGGAGACCCACAAGTTCTTGGTGCGATAAGGGCAGGGGCTCTGATACTGACCAGCGTCCTCCCCAATGCCATCTCACTGTTTGGTTTAAGTGAAGTCCTTGAAAAGAAATAGCTTGAGGAACTCGCGGAGCGTTGTTATCTTGGAGTACTTTTCCAACCAAGTTAACTTTCCGGAGTGTCAAGCGATGTCGAAAGGTAGTACAATTTTTAAACAACTGCAAGCGTTATTGTCGCGTGCGGCGTTTGCCCGCGTGGTGGCCGAGTGCCGGGGCGATTATTTGGTG
>JAGVEU010000413.1 GCA_020057985.1 Calditrichota bacterium
CAATAGCACCATCGAAGCTGCCCGGCAGGTATTGACAGAATAGGTGAATCCCCCGTGAAACCCAACTTGCAGTTGCCGCGCCACTTTCTTGTTTTTCTGCTGCTCTCGTTATTTGCAGTAGCGCAGCTCGGCTGGTGGATTATCTTTCAGGTAAACGAAGGCGCGCGGATTGAGCGCGTGCAGAACGACATCTGGCGGCAGCAGATCGAAACAGCGAGTGTGTGGCGAGCGAATCATGACTCTGCACCGCAGATCTATCAAGCGTGGCTCGCGGAGAACTTTCCTGATTTGTCCTTGTTGCCCGACGGAAGCAAGCTTCAGATCAGCACAGAAGCGCGCAAGCGTCTTGACCAGATCGCCGATGGCCGAGTGCGCATGTTCATTTCAGAGGGAATCTTCTTCAGCTTGCTGCTGTTTCTTGGAGTGGGCTACATGTACAGGATGATGCGCCACGAAATCACCTTTGAGCAACGACAATCCATGTTCCTCGCCGCCACTTCTCATGAATTAAAGACGCCAATTACTTCCCTCAGACTCTATCTGGATACTCTCAGAGATCGCGAGTTACCGCAACAGCAGAAGACCGAACTCATCGAAACCATGCAGAAGGACTTGCAGCGTCTCACCAGCTTGATTGAGCGACTGCTGCAGGCGCAAGCTCTTGCAGGCAACAAGAGCAAAGTCGTTCTTCAGGTCACAGATCTTACTGAGGAGACACGAGTGGTGCTCGAACAAGTCGCGGGAATGTTTGATCTGAAAGGCTTTTCACTTCGCACTCACCTCGATCCGGACATTCGAGTCATGGCTGATCCGGAGCAATGGCAAGTCGTCTTGAGGAACTTATTGGAGAATGCTTTCAGGTATTCACCGAACGGAGGCACAATCTCTGTTCGTCTTGCTCGTGCTGGCCAAAGCGCACAACTTGAAATCAGCGATCAGGGAATTGGTCTTGACAGAATGGAGAGCGAGCGGGTCTTTGACCGTTTCTATAGAGCAGGCAATGAGGACACTCGCAGGACAAGCGGCACCGGATTGGGTCTTCATCTCGTGCGAGGGATCGTGGAGTCCTTTGCGGGAAAAGTCAGCGTACATAGTGAAGGGCCGGGCAAGGGTTCTACCTTTTGCGTAGAGATTCCCTTAGTGGAGGAACGAAGTGATGGCTGAGCGGATTCTGATTGTGGAAGACGAGGAACACATCGCAAAGGGACTGCAACTGAACCTCGAAGCGGAAGGCTACAGTGCGTGCATCGTCGGAGATGGCCCTTCAGCGATGGAGGAAATTCTGAATAATGAACCTGATCTTGTGCTGCTCGATGTCATGCTGCCGGGAGCCAGCGGATTCACCGTATGCGATACTGTTCGCGGCAAGGGCAGTCGTGTGCCCATTCTTTTTCTAACGGCACGAGGCGCGGAGGATGACCGGGTGCGAGGATTGGAATTGGGTGGTGATGATTACATGACTAAGCCGTTCAGCGTACGCGAGCTGTTGTTGCGTATCAAGGCAATTCTGCGCCGCGAGGAATGGTATCGTCATGAGCCGGTACAGGGTGGGATCTATGTGTTCGGCACAAATCGTGTGGACTTTGCAGCCTACAAGGCTTGGACACTCGAAGGTGAAATCACACTGACCCAGAAGGAGTGCATGTTATTCAAAGCGCTGGTGGAAAACGAGGGCCGAGTTGTTGAGCGGGACGTGATTCTGAACAAAGTATGGGGCTACGATCGGTATCCCTCTACGCGCACGATTGACAATCTTGTGCTGCGCCTGCGAAAATATTTTGAGCGTGACCCCAAGCACCCCCGACATATCCATTCGCTCTACGGCGCTGGCTACAAATTTACGGCTCAAGAAACAGCGTAGGGGCAGGTCTGAATCAAATTATTTACGTGAGACAGAATCGAACAAACGGAGACCTGCCCTCCTCATATCTCACCCCGCCATCCGACTCGTATTAAAATACGCCACCCAACGATCAATGTGCGCTCCATATTGACGCAGGTTCCACGGATTTGTCGAGTCCGGTCGCGGCGAGCCTGCGTTGTACGTTGCGGCAAGTAACGGGGGTTGGTTGAGGTGTTTGGAATAGGCACGGTTAAAATATTTCACGGCATACTCTGCTGCCAACCGCGACTCCGCCGGAAGCCGGCAGATGAGGTCGGCAATCCGTGTTTCCCGTGCTTCAGGCGAATCCTGACCCGAGCCGGCACTCAAACCAACGGCTGTAGCGATCAGAACGTGATGCGAGCCTACTGAGACTCGGTCAGGCTTAGCGAGTGGATTCGTATAGCCGGGTTCTCTTCGTTCAAGATACTTCGCGCGGCTGGAAATGTACCTGATCACATGATCCAACTTCACACCGTTATCCATGCCCGGAGCATCGTTGTACACTGAGCGCAGCTCCGAAGTCGAAAGTGGACTCGGCACCGTACCTAAGGACTCCGTAAAGGAGTTTGCTGTAAGCACATCGGCGCCATACCCGAATTCATCAAGGATTCCGAGCGTGACACGACCCAGATAAAACGACTTGATGCGCCGCAACTTGGCAAGCGTACTGGAGATATGCATGTAGTTCGGAGTGTTACCCTCATCATCCACTTCACAACGGTACGCCGGGCCGATGCAGCGCCATTTCCGCCCATTGCCGAACTGTTTCCAACCATTATCCAATGACATCAGCGACATAAACGTCCCTCAACTTTTCCTTCTCCGGTTCGGTTCGAGCTTCCCATTTCCCGTCTTCCCTTCTCGCCAGTGTTACGGTCACTTCAAATCCAGCATTGCTCTCTGGTCGCGCAAGCACTACCAGATTGGCAACAGGTTTGGGTTTTCCAAGACTCTTGACAGACCTCAATACGCCCGACCAGAATCCAATCCGATACGG
>JAGVEU010000173.1 GCA_020057985.1 Calditrichota bacterium
AACTTTCTTCCTCCCGAGGAACTTGAACGGCTCTTGGGACTCTATCGGCGAGTGTCGCATAAGACGCTTCGGATTTCCAAGGTCTTTGGCATTGAAGGGAAAAAGTTGCTCACGCCGCAAGATGACTACGACGCCCTTAAAGAACTGAATCATGAATTTGAAGGCGAGGCAACTACTGACGAGCGGATTCGCCTTGTTTGGGAAGAACTCAAGAAGAACGATCCGGAGCTTGAGGATCGCCTGAATCGTTTGCCGGGTCGGGTCTTCAGTGGCAAAGAGCATCCGCAAGCGGGAAGCCGCGCGGTGTTTTTCTGCTTTGCATTGCCCGGCATCAAGGGTGAAGCTCGCACGGGTGATGCCAAGAGTCAAGCGGACTGGAGCGAAGAAGACGGAATAACGCGCTGGTATCTCTACGACCTCGACACTCAACAGACACTTGATGATCCGGGGGACATTCACGAATTCATCCGCACCAAGCCCGGCACGCCGCGTCGCACCACCATCGAAAAAGAAACGCTCTCGCAGATTCGCAGCAAAATCGAATCGCATATCAAGAACACCTATTTTCGACAGGTGCAAGCTCCAGTTGGAGTCAAAGCCTCGCTCAAAGCCTGGATGGAGTTATCGTGACAATATGCCGGCGCATCGTAGCCGCGCGCGGCAGCGCGAATCAAAGCCATGACCATATTTCCGGTTTTCTTATAAACGGAATCGCCCTGCCGGGCGCGGCTACGGGGCGTGGTGTGATAAAGATCCGCACCACCATTCAGAGAAAAGGTTATTGGTTTGATCCGCCCTGCCGGGCGCGGCTACGGGGCGTGGTGTGATGAAGATCCGCACCACCATTTAGAAAAGGTTATTGATTTAATTCGCCCTGCCGGGCGCGGCTACGGGTGTGGTGTGATGAAGATCCGCACCACCATTCAGAGAAAAGGTTATTGGTTTGATCCGCCCTGCCGGGCGCGGCTACGATACGCGTGTATGTCTTTATAGGATTGTATTATGCCACCGAATCGTCCCAAATATTCCCGCCTGCCCAATTATGATTACTCAGGGCCGGGCACGTATTCCGTCACACTCTGCATCTGCAACCGCGAACCCCTTCTCTCTACAATTGTGGAAGGACAGGTTGTGCTGACAAGGATCGGCGAAATGGTTCAGGAAGAATGGCTCCGCTCGTTTGAGATCCGCGCCGAACTCGAGTTGGATTCCTACATTATTATGCCCGATCACATGCACGGAATCGTCAGGATCGTGGAAGAGGATCGTGTGAAGCAACGGGCGCTGCAAGAGGCGCAATTAGGGCCACCTGAGAAATTCGTGCGGCATCGTGCGCGATCATTAGGAGCGTTCATTGGCCAATTCAAAGCGATTACCGCCAAGCGTGTGAATGAACTCCGAGCAACACCCAGCCAGCGCCTCTGGCAACCTGATTATTTCGAGCGTGTCATAAGAGACGAGCAAGAGCTTTATGAGCACCGGAAATATATTCTGAATAACCCATATCGCTGGCAAAATCGCAACAGAGCATCGTAGCCGCGCGCGGCAGCGCGAATCAAACCCATAACCTTATATCCATGAACCCCACCGCAGACCGCATCAAGAGCATCATAAACTTCAAGTCGTTGGTCAAATACCTGCATGAGGAACTCGATTGGCCGCTCGATGACGATAACATCGAGGATCTGGTCTTTGATTATGATCCTGAAGAGGTTGGGCTGGATGCCAAGCTCCGAGACAAGGTCAAGTCCATCAAACAACTGCGGCCACTGGTAACGGGTCAGCCGTGGGGCATCTTCTATATTGAGTTCAGCAAGGAACAGTTGCCGGTGGTGGTGTTGCGGCGAATTCTGCGGGCACTCGTGATCAAGAAGCGGGCCGCGGCGGGCAAATCCGAGCAGGCGGTATGGCGGCTCAACGATCTGCTGTTCATCTCGGCGCTCGGTGAAGAAGAGCATCGCGGTATGGCGTTCGCCCACTTTCGGGATAAGGGCGAAGGGCTGCCGCAACTGCGCGCGTTTTCATGGGACGAGCGGGAGACGCATTTTCACTACCTGCGCAATGATAATCTGGAACGGCTACGCTGGCCGCAAAGCGTGGCGAAAGGGGAGGTATGGAAGGAACGATGGTCGGATGCGTTCACCGGAGAATACCGTGAAGGCGTGGGCACCGCCAAGCAACTCAGTCAGGAAATGGCGCGAATTGCCACTCGCACTCGTGATCTGGTCAAGCAGGTATTACCGCTGGAGTCGGAGCGCACCGGCAAGCTCAAACAGTTGTTCAAGGCTTTTCAGCGCGTGCTGATTCATGACCTGACCACTGACTCCTTCGCCGATATGATTGCTCAGACTGTGGCGTACGGTTTGTTCACGGCGTGTGTTACTGATGATAAGGTGTTAGGATTGGAACATGTGGAGAGCCTCATTCCCAAGACCAGTCCTTTTCTCAAGGAACTCTTTGCTCAGCTTATTGAAGCCACCGGCCATCGTCGCAATCAACTCGACGTAGACGAGTTGGGTCTTTCTGAACTCGTGGAACTGCTCAACAAAGCGGATATGCACAATGTGCTCAAGGACTTCGGACGGCAAACAGGCGGCGGACGAGAAGATCCGATTATCCACTTCTACGAGGAATTTCTCAAAGCCTACGACAAGAAGCAGAAGGTCAAGCGTGGCGAGTTCTACACCCCGCTGCCGGTTGTGTCCTACATCGTGCGCTCAGTTCACGAAATTCTTAAGACGGAGTTCAAGCTCGAATTAGGTCTCGCCGACACGACCACGTGGGGCGAAATGCGCGAGAAATTCCCTGACCTGAAGATTCCTGAAGGGGTGTCTCCCGATGAGCCGTTTGTGCAGATTCTCGATCCGGCCACGGGAACGGGAACCTTCCTTGCCTTTACGATCGAACTCATTCACGATACCATGCGAGAGCATTGGCAGAAGCAAGGAAAGAAGGAACTCGAGATCAAGCGCCTCTGGAATTAGTATGTGCCTAAGCATCTCTTGCCGCGCTTGTATGGATTCCAATTGATAATGGCTCCATACGCTATCGCACACATGAGGCTGGGAATGAAATTGAAGGAGACGGGGTATGAATTTGGGTCAGTCGAGCCACTACGTGTCATTTTCACAAATGCACTACAGGAACCCCTACCAATCGGGAAGGACACACCAGAGTTTCTGTCGCAGGAAGTTGTAGTAGCTGATCGCGTGAAATCGCATGTGCCAATAACTGTCGTCATCGGGAATCCTCCCTATGCCGGTCATTCGGACAATACAGACGACTGGATCACCCGTCTCGTTGAGGACTACAAGAAGATTGATGGTAAGTCAGTGCGCCTTGGACAGGGGAAATGGCTCCAAAATGACTATGTGAAATTCATACGACTTGCAGAATGGTTCCTTGAGAGGTCTGGGTACGGAGCTTTCGGGCTGATTACCGATCACAGTTATGTCGATAGTGGGACATTCGTGGCCATGCGTGCCAACTTGCGTTCAGCACTAAAGCGTATCACGGTGCTTGATCTCCAAGGCAACGCAAAGCGAAACGCAAATCGTCCTGATGTTGATGAGAATGTATTCGACATCACGCAAGGCGTTGCGATAGTAGTTGGGACCAAACTCCGAGCACAGAGAAGAGACGGCGATGTGCACGCTTTCGAGATTCGCGGAACTCGAGAAGGAAAGTATAGGTTGCTTGAGTCGGCAAACGAGCATTTCTTCGAGTGGGAAAGCGGTTCGTGTCATAAGCCATACAATCTTTTTGTTCGTGCTGAATCCGCGCATCTTGATGAGTATGATGGCTTGCCTTCTGTTACAGAGGTGTTTCCCGGCTCTTATTCAAGCGAGAAGGCCAAACGCATTGGCACCGGGTTTGTTACCACGCATGACTCATTTGCAGTTGGCTTCACCTCTGAAGAAGTGATCAACAACATTAAAACATTTCTTGGAACTAAGAGCGAGAATGAAGCTCGAGGGTTCTTTGACCTTTGTTCTCAGAACCAATGGAACTATCATTCGGCTCGAAAGAACCTTCAGTCAGACGAGTGGCTTGACAAAGTGCGGCAGATCACCTATAGACCGTTTGACAGCCGGTTTACTGTATGGGATCGTCAGGTTTGTGTCCATCGAAGGCTCGAAGTACACAAACACCTCGGCCCCGGGAACATTGCGCTCCTTATCGGGCAAGCGGGCAACGTAGTGGGCGCTGATGAATGGGCTCTCATTTATGTCACGAGACCGCCTGCGGACTTCAATGCTTTCTACCGTGGCGGCTGTGCGATTCTGCCACTGCACTTATACCCGTTTGCTCCAGGCGAGTCAGCTAACACAAGCGTCTGGGATGCTGATAGTGAGAAGCGGATACCCAATATCGGTGCCTCGGTTTCTGCCGGGCTTGTTGAAGGACTGCGATTGCCGTTTGTCACCGTTCGTGCGGATGACTACAATGCGTCAATGTGTCCAGAGGACATACTGCATTACGTCTACAGCATACTGCACAGTCCTACGTATCGAGATCGCTACTCCCAGTTTCTTGCTATTGATTTCCCCCGCATCCCCTTGATTTCAAACGTGGTGTTGTTCCGGTCATTGTGTCAGTTGGGGGCTGACCTCGTGGCTTTGCATTTGTTAGAAGACGACTATGCAGCGG
>JAGVEU010000042.1 GCA_020057985.1 Calditrichota bacterium
AAATGGTGGCTTGCATGGCTCGGCTTTCTTTTTTCCCTCCGCTTCAGCGGGGGAACTATAGTTCTTCCCGAAAGTGGGCTGCGATCACGGATTCCAGCAGAACGCGGAGCAGCACCGAGGACGGTACTGCCTAGTAATGACAGGGCTCGGAGAGCATCATCGCAACCCACTTTCGAGAAGTGCTGTAAATGGGTGATATGTGTTCACTATCATTATCGGCATTTTCACCCGATAGTTGAGTCATTTGAACCAGAGAACACGAGCAAAACGCTGAAAGGCTGAAAAGCTGAAGCTCTGAAAGAAAAGAGGGATAACGGGCAGAAATCGTGGGTCAGGAGTATTTGGAGAGAAATGATGAAAACTGGTGTTGTGATGCTTGCACGGCTTGTGAAAAGTCCGGGAATTCAAGGGTTGCAAGAACAGGACGGGATTAGAGATAGGCGGGTGTTTTGTACGAATTGTACGTTTTTTTCGGTTTCTTGGGTTCTGTTTTATGGTTGAAAATTATAGACTTACGCTTTGTGACCGTGTTTCTTGCCCTCCATACCTATTAGACGCGCAAGACCCGAAAAAGTTGCACGGGTGTGCAAGCTGTTGAAAAGGCTGAAGATCGGATACCCCCTTTGCATTTCCCCCACGAAGTGGAGGAAAGGGAAGTCCTCTCCCTCCACGAATAGCGGGGGGATAAAAGGAGGGTTCTGCTGTTGGCTGCCGCGGCACAATTCCGATTGTGCCCGCTCCTTAAGCATCCGGTAGCGCTGCATGGATATGCGCTCCTCGCCGAGCACGGTTACGTCCTCGCAACCCTGCCGGAATCTTTTACTGTTTCTCAAGAGAACTCCGGAGTTCTTTTCAGAAACAGTATAGTTGTTACTGAGTGCTTTGCCGGTCGGGTGAGGACACCCGCCTCGGCGAATTTCAGTCATCGCAATGGCAACGATTTGGGCAACAGATCCATGCGACGCTACTCGGCTCGGCGAATGAAGACGGGCACAATCGGAATTGTGCCCCGGCGGGAGCGCGGGGAAAATCGAAAAGAGGCTTGCGCTACCCTTTCGATTCTCACGAGATGCAGGAGAAGATTCTGAACGCCCGCGCGAAAACCCAATACGCGCGGTGTCCAGAATGACAGTTAATAAGGCGAAGACCCAAGACGCGCGGTGTCCAGAATGACGGGGTTGCTGCTAGGCGTTTCTGGATGAGCTGCTCCCCTTATGCCCTAACCGTTGAGTTTCCAGTGGTATAGTTTCATGCGTGGGGTGAATTTTACCACGCCCATGCGCTTTCCGAGCAGATCGTGGGCAGAGACGACTACATCCTTCCACTGGTTGTCTTGCAAGGCAATGTCGCTACGAACGTAGTAGACTTCCTTGACTCCCTTAAACTCCTTGAGCAGCCTGCTTGCATAGGCTTCAGAAGTCTCTCCCGGCAACGGCGGACGCACGGATAGAAAATAGTTCGGCGCTTCGGGATAGTAATATCTTAGCATCGCCAATCGCTGGCCATGAATCACGAGCGGAGTCTCGGTCGTGAGTTCGGTCTTCAGAACCTCCGCCACACCCTTCCAGTCCTCACGGCGGCCATAATCATGCGCATCATTGAAGTGAATCAGAGCGATCGTCACCACGACAACTCCGACGACAGTGAGCGCTCTCCGCAGCGCAACGAAGTGAAAGGACAGATAAATCTGAGCGATGAAGAGCAACGCAAACGGCGCCACGAAGATGACATACTTCGGCTGAACAAAGTATTGCTTTGTAATCACACTGGCAACAAAAGCGAGAATCACAGGAGCAGTAAACAGCTCATGGCACAACCAGAGTGAGCGCGAGTTGCGCCGCTCCCGATGAAGGCCGATCAGCCGCCAGAGGAAGATAACCGCCGGTATGGCAAGCAGCAGAAAGATTGAGAAATTGCCCAGAATATCACGCGTTGTGATCGGCCGGCCAAGGACTTGATCTCCAATCTTGAAGTACGAGAATCCGCCCGTGAGTGCGGCAAAAAGCTTGGGCAGAGCGCTCGGAAGATTCACAAAGTATTCCCCGCCCCGTACCTGCTGAAAGTACAGCATATTGGGTATGTTGGGCAGGTAGAGCAGAGCGATTACCGCGAGCGCCGCATGGCCTTTCCACCACGCAATCACCTTGCGCTCACGCAAGAAAGTGAGCGACAATCCCGCAAGAAAGATCCAATAGTGCAGATGCGTGTACACACCCAGTAGACCGAGGGCGATGAAGAAGAGCCAGAGGTAAAAAGGATGAAGGGTGAAGGATGAAGGATGAGGCTGCGGATCTGTACTGCTTAACTCCTTTCTGCCGTACTTATCGGCATTCTTCAAGAGAAGCAAGAGGACATAGACCTGAGCGAGGGCAATCAACGCCACCAGCGAGTACATTCTGAGTTCCTGTGAGAACTCGATCAACAAGGGATTGACGGCAAGAAGCAGGGCAAAGGTGATCGCCAACCGCTCGCCGCTTAGCTTCCTCCCTACAAGAAAAGCCAACGGGATCTGGGCAACTCCGAAAATCAAAGGCAGCAACCGCAGACCGAATTCGCCGGTAAATCCTAATTGCCGCCACAGATAAAGCAGCGTAAAGAAAACCGGACGGAAGCGATCCTCGGAATCCGTGATCAACTGGCTTGAATCGCGAAATAAAGAAAATGCTTCATCGCCATAAAAACTGAAGGTGATGCCCGGAAGTCGAAGGGCAATCCCGAACACCACCACAAGCGGCAGAATAAAAGCCGGCACGTGATCCGCTGCGGATGATGTCGCTTGCTTGGCATGAGTCATGGTTTAGGTTCCCTCGCGAATAGCTTCGACGGGCGCAAGTCGCGCCGCCCGACGAGCCGGATAAACGGCTCCCAGATAGGACAACAAGACGGCAATCACAGCCACCAGAGTGAAGTCAAAGGCATGCATTTGAACGGGTAGAGCCTCAAGAAAGTAAAT
>JAGVEU010000345.1 GCA_020057985.1 Calditrichota bacterium
ACTTTCTCGCCACGCTCCAGTGTGACATCCACATTGCTAAATACTTCTCGAGAGCCGTAGGATTTGGAAACATCCTTAAGTTCCAGGACCATTCGGCCACTCGACGGAGCGGCAGGAAAGCGAAAGCGTACCTTCTTGCGCTGCGTCTCGCGCTCGATCTGCTCAAGTTTCTCAAGATACTTGATTCGGCTTTGAACTTGTCGTGCCTTTGATGCCTTGTAGCGAAAGCGCTCGATGAACTCCTCGATGTGTTGCCGCTCTGCTTCCACTTTGGCTGCATGGGCTTCGAGTTTGGCCAGACGCTCCTCGCGCGCAACTTCAAACGCTGTGTAGTTGCCCAAGTACAAATGGAACCGCCCGCGATCCAATTCCGCGATGTGTGTGACAACCCTGTCGAGGAAGAAGCGATCGTGGCTGACGATAATCAATGATCCTGCGAATCTTTGCAGGTAATTTTCGAGCCAGTCGAGCGCCGGAAGATCAAGATGATTGGTCGGCTCGTCCAACATGAGCAAGTCTGGATCCAAGAGCAGGAGTTTCGCCAGAGCAATGCGCATTTGCCAGCCTCCGGAGAATTCCTCTACAGACCTGCCAAAATCCTCTGTCTTGAAGCCGAGTCCACCGAGCACTCGTCCGACCTTTGCTTCTGCATGGTATCCTTCCAGATCCTGCCAACGGTGCTCCAAAATTCCCAGTCGCATCGCAAGTTCCTGATCATCATGAGAAACCGCGAGTTGATTTCGCAGAGCCGTCATCTCAAGCTGCAATCCGGGAAGATCGGGCAAACCACGCCACGCTTCTTCAAACAGAGTATGACCCTTGTGGGTAATGCCCTCCTGCGGTAAATAACCCGCAACAAGCCCGCGTGCCTTCGAAATCGTGCCCGTCGAAGCATCCACTTGTCCGAGCAACAGCTTGAGCAGTGTGGTCTTGCCGGCGCCATTGGCTCCCACGAGACCATAGCGCTCGCCCGGGAATATCGTCCACGAGAGGCTTTCAAAGAGCACTCGTCCGGGAAAGACTACTGCAAGATCCTGCAACTGCAGAAGACTCATGATGGCCTCGCCAGTGCAACAACGCGACGACTGGACTGAATTCTGCTTCCGCCACTGCCAAGGGCCTCAAGATAGATGATATACAGACCAGTTGGCAAGTCACGGCCGCTGTCATCGCGTCCATCCCAGAGCGTCTCGCCATTGTAGGTGACCGCTTGGTTGTTGGCGAGTTTTCGGACTTCACGACCGCGTACATCGTAGACTTTCAAGTCCAGCCGCGAATCCGGATAGTCGAGATGATATCGGATGAAAAGCATATCATCAAATCCGTCATTGTTCGGTGAGAAGGGATTTGGCTCAAGTATCAGAAGATCCCTGCTTTCTACTGGGACTGGAGCCTCTCGTGAGTTTTCTCGGCCAAGGGTAGATCCAGAGCTGTCAAGCGACGATGCCCAATTCTGCGGGTCATTTGTCGGAGAACCCGTTGAAATCCGTTCCAGAGAAACGCCCGATTCATTGCCCCCCCATGATGGTCTGTAGTCTATTCGATCTATGACCTGAGTGGCCGCATCGAAGATCACAAGCGAATCCCCCGTGTTGTTCAGCGAGGGAACAGAGGATTGCCAGATTACGACCGGAACATCCTGAGGAAGTGTCTGAAACAGAATCGCGGAGTCTGCCGCGAGAACACAGAATCCGCCTGATTGGATTATGATATTTGAAAGATAAATACGCCTCAATGTGTCGCCAATCCCATTGCCATCGCAGAAACTCCATCCCTGAAGTGCCATCGCATTCTGAGTTGTGTTTATCAACTCCACCCACTCACTCATGCCGCCTTCAGGGTTGACCATGATTTCATTGAAGAGAATCGAGCCCGCAGAGCCTGTGCTGTTCAGACTTAGGCGCAGTGAGTTGTTCTCGTTTCGGTCATCATTGACCGTAAGCTGTGCCACGAATGAGCGTGGATTCGCGTTGTCGGACATTAAGTCAGTGCTGAAGAGCGCAGAATCTCCATAAGCAATGGAATCCAGTTGCCATGCTCGAATCCTGTAGCATTCAGAACCACTTCCGTTCAGGGAGAACTCTTCGCAGAGTGCAAGCGAGTCACTTTGAAAGCTCAAACCAAGATTCCGCACCAGAATGGACAACGTAAACGACTCGCCCGGAATCGGAGTCGGAGGAGTGGAATAGAATCTTGTCAAAGCAAAATCAAAATCTGGTGGCGTCACGCTGTTCCGTGCGCCCGGAGTTCCATTAACGGCAACGGAGTTCGACCAGTTCGATTCCTCGTTGCCGCCTGTAACAATCACCTTCTCATCTGAGTGACCATCCGCATTGCCGACGCTGTAGGTATAGATGGACACGCTAACTCCGTGATTGTCAATAAGCGTAATCATCTCTGGATTGGTGTTGTGCAATCCACCACTGCCGAGGTTCGAGTTGTTGATTGTCAAGAGAAGAGCGCCGGTCGGAATCATGCCATCGTAGGTCGTGCTGCTGTCCGCGAAGTAATCCGGATCGAGAATCACTGCATAGTGATATGGAAGAAGCATCATTCCCTGCTCGGTTTCCACAAGCGAGTCAGTGCCCCCTCCATCGGATATTTTCCACCCAGTCATATCCTGTGGAAACTGATCGGCATTGTACAGCTCGATAAACTCATTGGCGTTCTCGTCGCCTGATGGGTTGAACATGATCTCACTCAGGACAATGTCCAGAGAAAAAGCATCTGCACAGGCAATAATTGATGCAGCAAGCGTAATTATCAGCTTACTCAAAGGCATTCTGAATATGTCTGACTTGAGGTGCGTTGCCGTTCCACCAGACTGCGATCACATCGAACCGGCATGAGGAATCTGTTCCAACGTGCTTTAGATAGTATGCGGCCAGTGAACGCAGTTTCTTTTGTTTGGCTGAGCCCACACGATACTCAGGCGAGACCATTCCGAGTTTGAGACTGGACTTCACTTCTACAAAGACGATTGTGTCATGATCGCGACATATAAGATCCATTTCTCCGAGCAAACACTTCCAGTTCCGCTCCAAGATAGAAAAGCCTTGACGACGAAGATAATTCTGCGCGGCCTCCTCCCCACTCTTGCCGATTTCCGGGTTGGTGGATGGAGCAGAATTCCCTCGGCTAAACAGCTTCTTGAAAAAATTCACGAACACCGCGGAATGTCTTTCTGTGAATCGAACATGGGCCAAGCCGTTTCAATGCTGCTCGATGCTCGGCAGTGGGATAGCCAAAGTTCCGGGCAAAACCATATTGTGGAAACTGGTTGTCATAGGCGGTCATGAGTTGATCGCGGCTAACCTTTGCGACAATCGAAGCCGCTCCAATCACCGCAACTCGAGAATCGCCTCGCACAATGGCCTGAGAGGCGATGGCCGTCGAGAGTCGAAAGGGTCCGTCAACAAGCACAAGTGAAGGCTTGATAGAAAGTGATGCGACTGCCTTCTCCATCGCTCTCAAAGATGCACGCAGGATATTCAGAGAATCTATTTCCTCAACTTCGCAGATCCCGACCGCGAAATCGAGTTCTTCAGTAATGCCTTGGTACAGTTCCATTCTTCGCCGGGCGTTGATAGACTTGGAATCACACGCTTGCCACAACGCGGGACAATCCTTGAAGATGACTGCGGCTGCTACTACTGGACCGGCAAGCGGGCCTCTTCCCGCTTCATCTACTCCTGCGAGAACTGCTGTACCCGTTGAAGTCAATTGCAGTTCAAGTGCCAAAGCTCCCGCTGTCCGCTTGAGATCGAGATTGTCAGCTATCCTAACCATAGGGCAATGACCAAAGTCTCGCCAACCTGCATCCTTCTGATTCCACGTAACACCAAGCGGCTCCATAAGTCTCAAATGTCACCGTGCCCATCTCGGCAGTGAGAAAAACAGGAACTTGCAGCGTAGCGATTCGCTCGAGAACTTCCGGCGATGGATGACCGAAGTGGTTTCTTCTGCCTGATGAGATCACACAAGTCTTGGGCGACGTCGCTTGAAGGAACTCTGCGCAAGATGAACTCCAACTGCCGTGGTGTGCGATCTTTAGCAGATCCACATCAAGCCGCGAGTCCCAAGATCGCAACTCGTGTTCAACCGTACTGTCTATGTCCGCCGCAAAAAGCGCGCTTGTCCTGCC
>JAGVEU010000112.1 GCA_020057985.1 Calditrichota bacterium
CAAGGACTGGCAATTTCACCGGAGGACGCTTACACGGCGGCGCTGAATCTGCTGACCCAAAAGCCAGAGCGAGCGGAACTGAGAGACAGTGAACTGTTCTCATTGCTGCAGGATATGGCGGACACCGCATCGGCGACAAAAGCCGAAGAGATCCTGCAGCTTCAGTGGGATCTGCTCAACAATTCATCCAATGACGACGAGATTCGCAAGATATCCTTATGGGGATTCCGTCTGCAAGAGCGAGATAGCGTGGTCAGCAAAGTGGAGACGTACCTGACTCATTCCTATTTGGGAGTAACGGCCGCAACAATCATGGCGGAGTGGAATGAATATGATTTGGCAGTTCCGGTTCTAATGGCCGAGGAATGCTATCCGCCACTGATCTACTACAATGTTCCCGGTCATGCCGACTCACTGCTCAGTGCGATTCAGACTGCAAGCCCGTACGGCCGTCTTCAGGCGGCGGCACAATTGGATCGTCTGCCCGGTTACGACGCAACGACAGCAACGGCATATTCGCTGTTGGAAACATACGTTGGTGATGGCGAGACCTACTCCGATACCAGTAACATGTACACAGCGGTTTTCGTGGCTTTTGATGCTTGCGACACAGCCTGGAATGTCATGAGTCCGTTGATTGACAAGGGCGTAGAGTATGAGGTGCAGAAAATTCGTGCAGGTGCGATGTCCGCGCTCAATCGTTTCGCGGAAGACAGCGTGCAGAACGCGATTGACCAACTCGAGGATTTGAAGACGTCATCCGCCTATCGTGACGTTCGGGAGTACGCCGCCTTCTATTATGCTTATGTCATTCGCAACGAATGCCGAGTTCAAGAACTTCAATACAGGATCAGACCATGAAAAAGCAGATCTTCATTTACATCATCCTCGCCATTTTTGTTGCGAGCACAGCGCTGGCGCTGCCTCATCCCGAAGAGGTGTACAATCGGGCCCGGAATAACACTGACTATCTCTGGCCCTCTGAAACCATGCAATCGGCTCCGGGGGCGGAAGATGCAGCCCTCTACCTAAGTTCGCTGATGCATTATCTCGGGATGGGGTGGTGTGTCGCAAGGTATTACGATGAGGGTGAGCGGGTGGATACCCAGTTCGGCCCATGTGTCGGCGGAGATCCCAATTTGTGGAACGGTTTGGGTTCGCGAGCAGAAGTTGCAAGTGATCTCTTCAACAGATCAGTCCCTCCCGGCGAGGCGGATGACCCCAATCTCCACTGGAGACGTAGATGGACGGGCTCGATCGGAATCATCACGATGCCTGAATCTGATGGGGGGTGGGGAACTATCCAAGCAGGTAGCGTACTTGTCGCCACCAATATGAACTCCATAGCACTTCTCTATTGCTTGACCAGCTCCTCACGATCAATGAATCAGGGCGGTGGCCAACAGGTCACCCTGCGTGCGCATGCTCCGCTCTTCGGCGGAAACTTCGAGAATTGGATATACAATAACTCTGACGCGGACTACTACGTCATCTGCTACGAGCCCTACTATTTCATCGCTGCTCCCGGCGACGGGCCGCAACACAAAATCACAACGGAGGCAAAATGAATCGCTTCCAAATAACAGCCGCTCTTATTATCCTGTTGCTGATTGCAGGCACGGCTTGGTCACAACCAGACTTTGTGTCCATCAGCAACGCAGACATGCTGCTCATTACTCACGATAGCCTGAGAACAGCTAATTGGACACCGGGCATGAACGGAGCTTGGGAGACGAAACTTCTCTCCCAAAAGGCGCAGCAGAGCATTGGCGTCGCTCTCTACCAGATTAGCGACGTGACGAGCGCGACAACTATCCGGAGCTACATTCAGAGTAACGGGGAGAACCTGAAGTATGTGTTCATCATCGGTGATTTTGATCATCCCGATTATCCCTCGCTACCCGCGTCATGGTACACCAGTTTAGCCTCAGCCAAGCGGTTTGTACCACTGTTCGGTCAAAGTTGCCCTGGTGAGATCTGCGGCATTGATAGCTTTGCTCTCGAAAATGACCTCGGGTTCATTACCGGACTGAGCGGAGTGTCAATCGGACGTCTTCCGGCGTCAACGAATACTGAGCTGCAGGCCTACCTTGACAAGACAGGGCAGTATATCAATCTTGCCGAGCCCGCCTGGGCACGAAAATGCGTGGTGGCAGTTGATGATGAATGGCACCCGTGGACTGGATTATTCGGCGGCCCTGCACACGGAGCCTCCTATCATATTTTCACACATCTGCCCGCGAACTGGACGTGTGATACGCTATTCACGAGCGATTACACCGCTTCACAGTCCGCTAAAGACAATGCCTTCCGTAGTGCCATCAACAGCGGCTGTGGATTGGTGACGGCGTTTGGCAACGCTTCGCATATGGATAACCTGTACTACTGGATGCTGCGGACTTCCCCGACAACTTTCACCAATGCGGGTGAGTATCCACTTCTGCTCGCAAATGGTTGCAGCATCGGCGCGATCCAGCGGCCAGATAGCATTTGGTGCAACAGCGGGAACTGGAGCTACAAGTATGATGCAAACACGGTCGAGCGTCTGCTGTTTCTGGATAGCGCGGGCATTGTCGGCGCCATCGCTCCGAGTCAATTCACGTACTCGCGCGGCAATGAGTTGCTGGCAAGAAAAGCTGTAGAGTACTTAACGATAAGTAATATTCGGAGCTTCGGGGGCTTATGGTCGCGTCTGGTGGCCTTAAAGGATTCTACCAGTCCTGGGGCAAATCTTGCGACATGGACATTTAAAAATCTGTTGCTTTTGGGCGATCCATCTCTGCGTTATCCTTTGGCTGTTACTCCTTCCGGTCACTGGACGATGGATATTTCTCCGGTGATTGTGAGCGACTCACTGCATGTCACCTCTGGCAACGAACTGATCATTGATGCGGGAGTGCAGGTGTTGTTTGATCAGGGCGCGGCGCTGGTGGTGGATGCGGGAGCAAAACTGACCGTCAACGGCTCGTCGGAAAATAAAGTTCGATTTGATGCGAAAGACACCGGCGAAACGTGGAAAGGGATTTACGTGCAAGGCGGTCAACTTGATGTGAAGTATGCCGAGTTCTATCATGCGAGTTCCTTTAGCATTCGCACGGATGCTCCGGCGGGATCTTCCACACCTGTTCAGATTGACCATTGCACGATTGACGGCAGCAGCGGAACTTACGGCGGTTCGATGCTGTGTCTGTGGAAC
>JAGVEU010000251.1 GCA_020057985.1 Calditrichota bacterium
ATTCTCCGCAGAAGGAATATGATAGTCACCGTATTCCTTTTCACTTCTCAAGTCTATGAGCTTGTAGTCACTCTTGCCTTGAACAATCCAATCGGCCAGTTCACGTGCCGACACATGATCCGCTTCTCTCTGTACGATCAGAGCAAGTTCCTGAGTGTCCACCACCACGCGATTTCCACGATAAGGGCTGCCACCGAACAGCGCGATTAGGCCGAATACGAAGGTGGTTATAGCCAACTTGTGATTCAGACTGAGTCTTGCATGGAGTTTCTTCATTTCGCCTCCACGCGCTTTCCGCCCGCCTTTTTCTCGCCCCACTCTGCCGCTGTGAACATCCCTATCGCCATCAGAATAACTACAAAGACAATCAAGCCGTAAGGAAGATCAAAGAACTGCGGAAGGGTAATCTGACCGAGTGCAGTGGATCTGTAGAAGTCTCCGAGAATCGGAAACAACTCTCCAAATCCAAATACTCCGACAAGGATTCCGGCAAGATAGACCATCGCATCAATTCTTCCCGTGGACATGGCCACGACGGAAGTTCCCGGACAGTACCCGCCGATGACAAAGCCAACTCCAAGAATGAGCCCACCTATCACTTGCGGCACAATGAAAGTCGCGCTCATATTCACCAACGAAAGATCCAGCCAACCAATCCAGCCGAGGTAAAAGAGTCCGATCATCGCCGTCACGATCGCGCTGAACATCACCTTCACAACAGCCATATCTGTGAAGTAAAATTGAGCCGCCAACTTCCGGCCATTGCCGAAGCCGGCACGCTCGAGGAAAAAGCCAAAACCGATTCCGATGACAAACGCCAGCACAAGACTCATGTTCTCGCCAAACAGTCCGAATTTGAAGAACGGTGCACTCATGTCCACTGCCTCCGTACGAAGTAGGCCATCGCGTATGCTCCGGCAAAAACCGCAAACATGAAGGCCCAGCTTCCAAGATTCAGAACTGCTCCCCCGGTGAGAGCCTGCCCGCTTGTGCAGCCGCGCGCAAGTTTCGCTCCCACTCCCATAATGGTCCCGCCGAGAAACGCAAACACTAACCGTCCTCGCGTTGAGATTCGCGGCCCTTTCTCGACCGTTCGCTTGAGTCTTCCGCCCAGTGCGCCGGAGATAAACCCTCCAACAAAGACTCCAATCACTTCAAACACAAGCCAATCCTTGAGGGGACTGCTTCTGCCGTCGCCAAGATACTCCGCAAAGAACTCGTTCTTCGCTGCATGTTCAGGAGCAACGGACTGCACTCCTACGGCGACCAGCGACGTGAACGCACCCGAGGCACCCAGTCCTCGACCCATGATGACATAAGCCATCAGCAGCACCAAACCCAATCCGATTCCCGAAAGGTACGGATTCCAATACGGCCGTGGACCGATGACGGAGTGCGATTCCGCCAATTCGACCACAGGGTCATCCGTTGTTTCAGTTTCAGTAGTCATATATTGCCTCGTCTCAGAATAAAGAAATACTATTACCGTGAGGTGAACCAAGCCAATGCGAATATTGCCCGGCATAGACAATAACAAGCCGCAGCATGAGCCCTCCAAACAGAACAAGGATTGGAGCAAGACTCGTGTGCTTAATCTTCCTGTTCACTGCAAGGAATTGAATCAAAAGCGGAATCAGAATGCCAAGCGCCACTACAAACACCCAGAAGGCAGGCGCATAAGATCCAGACAGAAGCAGTGAGGCGGCCTGCAAATGCGCTGCGCTTGTGCTCGTCAAACTCACGATGAAAATGGCCATGACGAATAACTCGAAGGTGAGAAAGCCGTTGTCCGCCTTAGCCAAAAGCACTCGCTCCCCGGGATCACGTGTGATCATGTGAACGAGCGCAGCGGCAGACGAGAGCCCGGACACAAGAAACAGCAGCCAGAGTATCGAGCTACTCCACAACGGACGCGCTCCAAGGGCACTAAGCAGAACGCCCGTGTACATCCCAAGAGTACCACCGACCAGCATGTTCAAGATTCCCACGTTCTTTACCAACATCGGTAGCGAGTTCATTACCCTTGACAACCTTGTAAGCCATGAGTATATTTTCCCCTGCCTGGTCTTGAGGCTTTCGGGTAGTCTAATTATCATGCTCGCAAGAAGCACTGGATAGACAAGAATCAAGATCCAGGCACCCCATGACATGGGCGAAGCGATCTCGAAAGTCGTATATAGTCTCCATGTGTGGAGTTTATGTTCGAGATCAAGGAACAGCGCTAACATGCCAAGGCTCAACAGTCCCAATCCAAGCAGCGGAGAAATGAAGCACGAGCAAACGCTGCTGTCCCGATAGCGACCACTGAACAAGAAATAGCCAGAGATGATCATGATGCCGGCAACCAGACCTCCAAGATAGAGATAGACCGGGATTTCCCAACCCCAAATCTGCAGACTTGGGTCAATCATTGGAGTGTGCCGGGTAGTTGTCAGTTCCTGAATCATCTATTTCACCATATAGTAGATCTGCGGTCTTGTTCCAGTTTCGGGTAAAATTGTATGATGATTCCGCGATGCAAGCAGTTTGCTCACCTCGCTTTGCGGATCTTCGAGATCTCCAAAAGTCATGCAGTGCGTCGGGCAAACCGCGACACAGGCCGGATCAAGTCCTTGTTCAACTCTGTGTATACAGAACGTGCATTTATCCGCATAGCCATCAGGATGAATGAACCGAGCATCATAAGGACAAGCCGCGAGACAGGCCTTACAGCCGATGCACTTACCGGCTGTAATTAGAACAACCCCACCCTTATCATGTATGTGACTTGCTCCCGTCGGGCAGCAGTAAACGCACGGAGGATTATCACAATGATTGCACCGCTCGCTTCGAATCTCCATGTGCAGATTTGGAAACTTGCCCTTGACCTGCTCCACAATCCAGTCCCGGCTGAATCCGTCAGGAATATTGTTCTCGGTTTTGCACGCAACTACACAATCCATGCAGCCCACACATTTTCCGGTGTCAATAACCATCGCATAACGAGCCATGATCAGACCTCCGCCTCGATAGTGACGAAGTTGACATTTGTGCCCGTACCGCCCATGAGCGGATCGGTTACGTACTTGGTCATAAGCTGTGCATCGCTTGCCCCCTTGCCGAACGCGAATTTCATTCCCTTCGCAGTATGACCAAAACCGTGAATCATATAGACGCAATCAGGACGAATTCGCTCGGTAGCTTTAACCTTGATTCGATTGCTGATGACTCCGTCCTGATTCTTCAGGCGGACGTACTCTCCACTCTTGTAACCGTATCG
>JAGVEU010000099.1 GCA_020057985.1 Calditrichota bacterium
AACACTGAAACGCTGAAAGCCGGTGCCCCTGACATTTCTCTAATTGGCACACATGAATATAAATGGACTATCTTAGTTATCTTAAAGAACAGGAACAGGACACAGAACCCAAGCCCAAGAAACGGGACTTGTGGGCGATGTTGTCCACGATGAAGTTTGCGATTTGGATTCTGATCATTCTCGGAATCATGTCGCTTGTATCTATGTTTGTGGGAGAATTCTGGAATCCTGAGCGAATGGCGGAGCAGGGGCTAAGGACTCCGTCATCTATCGAACCCATGCTGCGAGCATTTCAGATGGATAATCCGTTCCGTTCGTGGTGGTACCGTCTGCTGCTGGTTGTTCTGAATCTGTCTCTGTTTGCCTGTGTCCTGAAGCGCATGCCGGTGATATGGAAACTTTGGATTAGTCAACCACCGATCATCAAGAGCATCCGCACTCCACAGAGCGATCTCACGATATTCCGGCAGGTCTCGGTTCAGCGAGACAAACTGCTCGCGAAGTTCGGCGGGGCATGGAAGTTTCGCGTAAAGACTGACGATGTATGGGTTGCGGAGAAAAGCCGTTTTGGAATGTGGGGGCCGCTGCTGACACATCTTGGCATGTTATTACTTGGAGTCGGTGCGCTCGTTAGTTCGTTCGGCGGATTTACTACTCGAGCAGGCGGCTTTGCAGGTGACGTTGTTGAAGTCGAGGGCATGCCGTTTACCGTACAATTGGACAGCTTCCGGATTGCCTATTATCCGCTGCAACCCGGACAGTGGGTCGCGGTGGATGACCAATGGGTTGGTCGTCTCATCAAGAAAAACGCGAGCGGCGACTGGCTTATTGAGCGTGGTCTGGAGGGCACCGACGAAACTGAAATGACCACAGCGGAAGCGAGCCGAATCAAGAACCGCTTTAACAATGACATGGATCGCGGCAATATCGAGCGGTATTCGAGCTATGTCACGATCCTCGAGAATGGCCAATCGGTGCACAAGGCTGAGATTGCCGTGAACAGTCCCTTGCGCCGTCACGGATTTCGACTGTATCAGAGTTCGTATGAGCCGAGCGCGCCGCGAGTGATGGCCGATTACCGTTCCGCGACTCTTGCAATTAAGGACAGCGCCGGTCAAACCGTGCAAACTCTCACATTGCCGATGGGCAAGGAGACTGCCATCCCGGGTGACACCTTATTAGTTACCGCAGGCCGACTGCTTCCAAATTTCAAAGTTGGCTCAGATTTCAAAGGCTACAGCGCTTCCGGGGAGTTTATTAATCCGGCCGTTGAACTTACGTTTCGCGGCCCCAAAGGTTTTTCGAAATCCCAGTGGTCCTTTCCCAAGTTTCAGGGACATGACAGCGGACCCGGAAAATTTAGCTATAATGTTACTGCCTACGACGGTGAGCGCGTAACAACGGAACTGCGCACGATTTGGGAAGTCAAGAAGACTCATGGCATGGAATTCCTCTGGGCAGGTTTCATTATTGGTTCCATTGGACTCCTGCTCTGCTTCTATGTGACTCACAGGATTCTCACCATCAACTGGCCGAATGCCGAGCACGCTGAGACTGTCTTAATGGGAATATCGCGTAAGACTCCGCATCTCTTTGCGCGTGAACTGGATCACATTCTGGACAGCATCGGCGCAAGAGCTTCGTAGTTATAGATTCCGGCGGGGTTGCGGACCAGCACCGAGGACGGTGCTGGCTAGTAATAGATCGGCTCGGCGAGGAACGCACAATTAGAACACTAACAATAAACGACAATAAGCCAATCGCGACTCTCAGAGTTCGCACCGGTATACAAATCACCTACAACCAAACAGGAGAAAGAAATGTACAGTAAGCTCGCGCGCATCATCGTCCTCACTCTCGCAATTGCAGCGTTTGTTGCTTTTGCAGCGATGGCATTTGCAGAGGATAAACCCGCCGAGGGAGCAAAGAAACCCACTTATGTCGGCAGTGACAAATGCAAGATCTGCCACAAGGGAGAGAAACACGCCACGGTTTTCGAGAAGTGGTCAGAGAGCAAGCATGCCAAAGCCATGTCTGTTCTGAAAGCAGACAAAGGCGAGGATAAGGATGCCAAGTGTCTGAAATGCCACACGACCGGTTATGGAATGGGCGGATATGGCGAAAAGGGAATGGAAAACCTTGACTTAGCAGCCGTCGGATGCGAAGCCTGCCATGGGCCGGGCAGCGAGTACAAGGCTGCAGCAGTGATGAAGGATAAGGCGAAAGCCAAAGCGGCTGGATTGATAGTACCGGACGCAAATGTTTGCAAGACTTGCCACAACTCCGAATCACCCACTTCAAAGGGTGAATTCAAATTCGACGAGATGTTTCCCAAGATAAAGCACACGGTTCCGGACTCTCTGAAATCCAAATAACTTGTTCTGCGCGGGGTTCTGCCCAAATCGCCGAGTGAATCGTCTGATTTGCGATAGCGATTTGGGCAGCCCGTAATGAAGTGGTCAATCTCGATTAGATCGCTGGGGAATGATATTTTCTTGTGAAAATCGTCACGTCAGGAGTGGACATGATCGTTCACTCCCGTGATCTGTCTCATCTGAGACGCGCTACTTAGAAGAAATTTTTTTATGCTGCACTCTCTGCTTCTCATGCTGTCTCTGCTGCTCGTCTCCTATCCGGTCTTGGCCGGCGGAGGTGACGATAAGGCTTGTATTGACTGTCACGGCGACGCCACGCTGACTCGCACACTAGAAAATGGCGCCGTGCAGTCCTTGGCAGTTACCTCTGACTCGTTAGCCACATCGAGACATGCTGCGCTGGCTTGCGTGGATTGCCACACCGACCTAAAGAGCGTCAGTGATTTCCCACATGCGGAGAAACTGAAGACAGTCCACTGCGCTACTTGTCACGGAGATGCGGCGCTCGAAGTTGTTCAGGGTGGTCACGAGGGCAAGCTCAAGTGCGCAGCATGTCATGGCGATCACCACATCATATCGCCATCCGGAGCGCGCTCGGTTTTAGGACCAGCTCGTGTCAATCAAACTTGCGCGGAGTGTCACAACAAGCTGCGACCACCTCGGCGCGGTCGAACGGCAGTCTATTCAAGCTATGACGTTGGTCTGCACGGCAGTCATCCGGTGGCAAGCGGCGCCGGAGGCCCTGCCTGTACGGATTGTCACAAGACGCATAGAATAACCAGTGAGCAGAAGCTGTCTGAGGAACTCCAGACCTCATGCCTGCAATGTCATCCTAAGGTACAAGACGAATTCCGAACGTCCGTTCATGCGAATATCCATGAGGGACGAGCCAACTCACACTGTTTTGACTGTCACGGCGAGCATCGCAGTCGCGCACCGTCGGATACCTCGCTACGGGTGCTCAACGAGTCTCCCGCCGAAGCCACCTGCGGATCTTGCCATGCGGAATCCGTCGCTCGCTACAACCAGAGCCTTCATGCCTTTGCGCTTTCCAGTGGTTCACCGCGTGCGCCACGGTGTGAAAGCTGTCACGGCGCTCATAACATCCGCCGGCTCGATGATCCCCTCTCGCCGGTGCATCGCAGCAAACAAGTTGAGACGTGCGCCAAATGTCATAGCCAAATTGGCATTACACTGGATCCCGATGTGCGACTTCCGCGCTCTTTCGAGAACTACGCCGAGAGCACGCACGGCAAGCTGTTGGCGCGTGGCAATGACAAAGTTCCAGTTTGCATTGATTGCCACGGCGGACATGCGATTCGCGGCGCCAGCGATCCGAGTTCAACGATTGCGCTTCAGAATATCGAAAAGACCTGCGGAAGATGTCATGTCAAGGAAGAGGCTGAATACAGGACCTCCATTCATTATCGTGCGCTGAAGAGCGGCATAGAGGATAGCCCGACCTGCACAGGTTGTCACGGCGAGCACCTGATGCTGGCTCCGAGCGATCCGAAAAGCAAAGTCAGTCATGCGAGACTCTCGCAGGAGACCTGCGGAAAATGCCATGAGAATCCGGTGATCATTCGCAAGTACGGCCTTGCTCCGGACGTGGTTTCCACCTATTCCGACAGTTATCATGGGTTGGCCACGAAAGCGAAAAATGCGAGAACTCCAACCTGCGCCGATTGCCATTCCGCGCACGGAGTTCGCACCGCACGTGACTCGCTGTCCACGATCAATCATGAGAATGTCGCGACAACGTGCCGGAAGTGTCACCCGCAGGCCGATTACAAGTTTGCATCTTCTTACACCCATCAGGCTCTGCAGCCACGAGAAAGCGGAATTAACTTCTGGATCGCGCGAATCTATTGGGTGCTGCTCGCTGTTGTCATTGGGGGAATGGTCGTACATAATTTAATCATTCTGAACTGGCACATGCTCGAAGCCAAGCGGCAACAGGCGGTTGGCAGAAAAGTGACACGATTTGACACCCATCAGCTTATACAGCACATGGCGCTCACGATATCTTTCTCACTGCTTGCGGTCACGGGATTTGCGCTCAAGTTTCCCGACGCCTGGTGGGTCCGACTTCTGGCATCCATTGGCTTCAATGAGCCCTTTCGCAGGATATCACACCGTGTCATGGCAGTGGTTCTCATCGCCTGTTCGATCTACCACATTATCTATCTCTTCATGACCCGGCGCGGACGTGAAGAATGGAAAGCCATGCTGCCTGACAAAAACGACGTCACTGACCTTGTTGATACCATGAGATATTATCTCAGGCTCGGAGGCCATGCGCCTTCGTATGGACGATATGACTACTCGCAAAAGGCAGAGTATTGGGCTTTGATTTGGGGAACCGTGCTCATGATTGCCACCGGATTTGTGCTCTGGTTTCCCGCCGAGTTGTCACCACTCATGCCCAGTTGGGCGGTTAGCGCTTGTCAAACCATTCACCTTTATGAGGCGTGGCTTGCTACGCTCGCAATTATTGTTTGGCACTTTTTCTTCGTGATTTTCCACCCCGAAGAGTACCCGATGAGCTGGACTTGGTTAACGGGAAAAATGTCGCTTGAACACGTTCGACATCGTCATGGTCGCTGGTACAAAACTCTCGAAAAGACTGAGGAGCTAAAGACAACGCCTGCAGACGGAAAACTTGCCGAAGTTCCTGCGGAGAATGATCCACAAGCGAGAACTCAT
>JAGVEU010000040.1 GCA_020057985.1 Calditrichota bacterium
AGGGAAATTCCACGTATCGTCGGGTTCGAGTTCTTGGCATCGTTCACTATCTCGCATAATTGAGTGGAGAATCTTGCTGGCTCCTCGAACTGGCTGCTGAGCGGCGCGGTGAATGTCAAAAGCCTTCTGATGCCAGCGACTACCTGAAAGAACACAGATTATGTTCTCCGAACTCGTGAAAGTTTCCAGCCAACGGATAGACTCTGCCTGTGTTGGTGGTGGGTTTTCACCAGAGATGTCGTGGAAGATCCACTCATTAATCACCAGAATCTCTGCCATGCTTGGAAACGAGATTCGGTGTTTACTTACTCTTCGGCAGATAGGCGCGAAGATTCTCGATCTCCGCTTCCATGAAGGAACTCAGTCCTCCGCTAATCTGTCCCTGCTCGTTGACAAGCTGACGCTCAAACGAACTCTCTTTTCCTTTCTTTGAGGCCAGATAGCAGGCGATATTATCAGGACTCAAAGAACCCTCCGCAACCATGCTCAGCAGGCTTGAGACAAAAGTCTCGCTATGGGTTGTCAAGATAAAGTGTTTTCCTGTGTCTCGTGCAATTTCTGCGAGCGCGCGCGCGAATAGGCGGATTGATGACGTGTGAAGGTGAATTTCCGGCTCTTCGATACACACTAGCCGAGAATTGTCCTTCAGGCATATAGCTAAGAGGTATGCCATCTGGTTAATTCCAAATCCTTCATTGACCAGTTCAGTGTGCATACCAGTACTCTTGTCAATGGTATCCAGCGAAAACAGACCAGTACCTGGGACAGGACTTACCCTCAAATCTCGATTAGTCATTTTCTCAAGTTGCACGCTCACGCGGCTGACAAGATGTTTGTCACCGAAAATCAGGGAAGCCATCTCATCTTCAGATGCAGGCCATGGCGTCGTCAAAGACACAAGAGAATGCTGTGCCTTTGTGAATCCTCGAATCGGCGGTGCGTAGGCAACTGATTCAAGCCACCCAATCGGCGCATTCAGGTCGGAAAGAAGCTCATTAGCATTCCAATCGTAGAAGTTAGAAGGCATGTCTTGTATTGCAGTGAACGACACACCGTTCCACATAACAGTAAGCAGTGCATTGGCGGTATTGACTTGAGCGCTAACCGCTTGATTCCCTGCATAGGGAAATGTGATGAAATTCTCGCAATGGAAAGGCTTTGACAAGAACCCACCTTCCCCTTCAAAGGTAGAAAGGCATGAACTGCCGCTAATCGCAAGGGTATTTGAAAGCTTCGCCTTGTCATTTACTGAAAGCCTTAGAGCTATCCCACTGTTGCTGTCATGGTCTCGGACTACCTGCTCGTACGAACCAAGGTTGAGTCCGCTGTAAGAGAAAAATGCGTTGACGTTTCGATTTGGATTTGTGACGATGTTCCGGAGTGTCAGCAATGCATAGATCAGACTTGATTTTCCGGCGCCATTCGGCCCATAGAGAACTGTGATCGGCAGGACATCTACGCTTTGCTCGCGGATGGATCGGAAATTAGTTACAGATAAACTGAGTTTCATTGGTCTCTATTCCTTAAGCAAGAAGTCTCCGCCCCCCTCAGTATCCTTCCCGCCCCATCAGTCCATACGTCAGCAATTTGCCGAGTTCTACGCCCGGCTGATCGAGGGGGTTGATATGATAGAGATGGCCGCTCAGGACGGTGACGATTTCGAGGAGCATGAAGAATTCGCCGATGGTATGGGCGTTAATCTCAGGGAAGGTCAGTGTCATTGAAGGGCGCTCTTCGCGGACGAGGGCTTCGCGGGTGGCGGCGAATTCGGCGGCCATGAGTTTGTTCATGGTCTGATTGCCGAGGTAATTCAGCGATGAGACTTCGGGATACAGAGTAGGCAGTTTCAGCTCGTTACGAAATTTCCCGGCTTCGAGGAAAATGAACACCTTGTCGTGCGGCCCTTCGATGTAAAGCTGCACTTGCGAATGCTGATCGGTGGTGCCGAGGGCCTTGATGGGAGTCGGGCCGGTGTTCACGCGGTTGCCGTCGAGGTCGCGAGCCTTGCCAAGAGATTCTGACCAAATCTGGCGGAACCAATCGGCGAGCGAGTATAGCGAGTTCGCATAAGCCATCATCACGTGCAGCGGCTTGTTGTGTTTGGTATCGAACAGATGCAGTAAGCCAGCTATTTGTGTGGCAGGGTTCTTGTCAAGATTGTCGGATAGACAACGCTCGCGCATCTCCGCCGCACCATCGAGCATTGCATTCACGTCCACTCCGAGGCAGAATGCGGGAAACAATCCCACGGGAGTGAGTACCGAGAATCTTCCCCCGACTTGCGTGGGAAGTTCCAGAGTCATCAAGCCTTCTTTGGTGCACAGAGCGCGCAGGTCGCCGGAGGTTGGATCGGTCGTGCAGATCACACGCTCTTTCCAATCTCGGCCAAGCGTTTTTTTCAACCGGCCAAAGATCAACAGCGTTGCGGCGGCGGTTTCGGCAGTGGCTCCGCTCTTGGAAATAATGTTGTAGCAGGTGACCTCCGGATTGCAGAAGTCAAGCTGAGCTTTGGCTAAGTCGGGATCCACGTTGTCGAGCACAAAGAATCGCGCTCGCCCGCCGCGCTGATTCTCCGGCAAGAGATTATGCAGCGGATGACAGAGTGCGTTGAAAATTGCCTGCGGGCCGAGCGCTGAGCCGCCGATGCCCGCAATGAGTAAATTTTCCGAGCCACGAAAGGCCTCTGCTGCATGTGCGCAGGAGTCATAGCTCTGCCAATCAAAAGTCAGATCGAGAAAGGCGTATTCGCCGGCCTCATGCCGTTTGCGCAAATCTTTGAGGGCGGCCGTTAGACGCGGTCGCAGCTCAAGAAGTTCATGCGGCTTGATGCCGTGAGCAGCGGCTTTTTCTGCGAAGCTGTTGTTGGTGTTTAGGAGTAGGGACATATAGAGAGTTTTCGAAACTAAAGAAGGAATCTGGCCTGCGGTGTCGGTCTGCTTGCAGCC
>JAGVEU010000488.1 GCA_020057985.1 Calditrichota bacterium
GGATACGGAATCCGACGACTTTGTGGCATATCTTGATCCTTATCACGACCATCGCAGCGGCAATTATTTCGGTTTGAATGCTGCAGGCACCCGCTATGACGGCGTGTATCACAATGATTCTTGGTCGGATGATTCCTGGGATGGAGTGTGGCAGGGAGCGATTTCGCGAGATGAAAATGGTTGGTGCGCTGAATTTCGCATTCCATTTTCGCAACTTCGTTTCAATCTTCAGTCACCCGTTGTCTGGGGCATAAACTTTAAACGGTACATCAGTAGAAGCGCAGAAAGAAACCTACTCTCCTTTACACCCAAGAACGAGAGTGGCTTCATTTCACGCTTCTGGCATCTTGTTGGAATGGAAGACATTGCTCCATCTCACTACGTGGAGCTTCTTCCCTATGCAAGGGGAAAGGCAGCCTATCTTATCCATGATGCGGGAGATCCGTTTAATCGCGCATCGGATTACTCTGCTGCCGCCGGTGCGGATCTGAAGATGGGAGTAGGATCAAGCCTTGTGCTGAATGCCACCGTAAATCCGGATTTCGGACAGGTCGAAGTTGATCCCGCCGTGGTGAATCTATCCGACGTGGAGTCTTTCTATGAAGAGAAGCGACCCTTCTTCATCGAGGGATCGAAGACCTTTGAGTTCGGATATGGCGGCGCTTCGGATTATTGGGGCTTCAACTGGTCAAGTCCTGATTTTTTCTATAGCCGACGGCTTGGGCGCGCACCGCAAGGTGGATTGCCGGATTATGACTATGCCAAAGTGCCGGAAGGGGCTAATATCATTGGTGCGGCAAAACTGACCGGCAAACTGAACGGCAATTGGAACGTCGGCAGCCTTCATGCGGTGACGTCTTTGGAACATGCAGATATTGAATACGGAGGAGAACGCTCGGAAGTTCAAGTGGAGCCACTCACCTACTATTCGGTGACACGAGCACAGAAGGAGATTCGGGATGGTTTTCGTGGAATCGGGGGAATAGTTACGGCAACCCATCGTTTCTTCGACGATCAGAGTTTGAAAGCGGACATTAACTCAGATGCGTTTGTCGGAGGAGTGGACGGCTGGTCGTTTCTGGATCAGAACAAGACCTATGTTTTAACCGGATGGGGTGGGATGAGTCACGTTCAGGGTTCTACTGAGCGAATGATTGCCTTGCAGCGATCCAGCCGCCACTATTTTCAACGACCGGATGCTGCGCATGTTGAAGTGGACAGTAGTGCGACGTCATTGAGTGGATATGGCGGGCGACTGCTCCTAAACAAAGAGAAAGGCAACGTCCTGCTCAATGTCGGTTTAGGCGCCCTTAGCCCCGGATTTGATGTGAATGATCTGGGATTCATGTATCGAACGGATCTGCTGAACAGCCATTTCGGTGGCGGATATCAATGGACCAAGCCAACCAAATGGACACGCTACGCAAATTGCCTCATTGCACTCTACGGCAGTTCTGATTTTGGCGGGCACGTTACGGGAACAGGATTTTGGAGCAGCGTCCGCGCAAATTTCCTGAACTACTACGGTGGACAAATCAGTGTCGGAGGCAGTCCCAAGACAACAAATATCACTCGCACTCGCGGCGGCCCGCGAACCACAAATCCGCCGGGGATTGAACTCAGCGCGAATGCCTATTCGGACAGTCGCAAGCCGTGGGTGTTCAACTTGGGATCGTACGGATACATGGTTTCATCGAGCAATTGGAATCGGGGAGTTTGGGCCAGTGTGGAGTGGAAAGCAGCCAGCAATATCAGTCTCAGTTTGTCACCGGAGATCTCATGGAATCATGGTCTGCAATGGGTGGACTCCTTTGAGGATCCTCTGGCCACAGAGACTTATGGCTCACGCTACGTCTTTGCGAAGATCCGGCAAACGGAACTTTCCTCCTCCTTGCGTATGAACTGGACATTCACTCCAAGACTCAGTTTGCAGCTCTATGCGCAACCACTGATTTCATCAGGTAAATATACTCAGTTCAAAGAGCTGGCGCGCCCCAACAGCTACAATTTCCGTAGGTATCCATCTGAGTATGTACATTTTTCGAATGGTACCTACACCATTGACCCCGATGGCAGCGGTCCTGCGCAGTTCTTTGAGTTTAGTCAGCCGAATTTCGATTATCGCTCGGTGCGGGGCAACGTGATTTTGCGCTGGGAGTATCTGCCCGGTTCAACGCTCTACTTCGTGTGGACGCACGGACGTTCGGACAGCGAGGACCGCGGGCGATTCAATGTTGAGCGCTCGCTGGATCGGCTCTTCGTCGCAGACTCGGATAACATTGTTCTCGTGAAGGCGACGTACTGGGTGAGCCTGTAAAGGGAAAAGCTGAAACGCTGAAATGCTGAACAAGAGTGGGTGCGGAGATCCTTCACTTCGTGCAGAACATTTCTTAGACCTCAAAGAAAAAAGAAAGAGGCTGCCCCGTCAATTCACGGGAAGCTTCTTTCAACTACGGGTAGCCAAGTTGAGTTATCACTACTTGCGAATCGCTATTCCGATTCGTTCGTATTCGTAATCGTAGCGTTCCGGTCGGCCCGGGCGCGAATGAATTGTGCGGCGTGTTTCTTTCGTCAACTGCTTGGCAGTCTCATCCATGCAGAGTAAGGGAACCTCGGGATCGTAGCGCTGCTTGTAGAGAGATAAAGTAGTTTCCGAAAGTAAGTTGGCATCAAGCCCCCCCTTAATCCCCCCGTCAACGGGGGGATTAAGATCGGCTCCCAACTTACTTTCGAGAACGACTATAGTATATTTTTTGCTGATTTGAATGGGAGATTGAATGTTGGTGACCCGTTTGGGGGAGGCGGGGGGGTTTTTGTGCCTCTTCAATGTGGCTGGACTCAACCCCCCTACCCCCCGAGCGAGTTCACTACTGTCTTAATGTATGTTGAGAAAAATGAGTCGCTTGGAAAGGCCACCGAGTGATGCCCAGAGCGACGCTCATTTCGTGTTTCCTGTTCTGTCGGCCATTCGGGTCGGCTGCAAGCAGCCGA
>JAGVEU010000039.1 GCA_020057985.1 Calditrichota bacterium
GCTATAGTATCGAAGAGTTGATCAAAGAGTTCGCGGAAACGATTGACAATCGTGGGAGTGAGGCAATAGCAGGTGCGCGGGCCTTCGATCTCCCCTTGAATCCAGCTTGCTTCCTTGAGTTTTTTCAGATGCTGGGAAACCGTAGATTGAGCAATGGGCAGGACATTTACGAGATCGCCGCAGATGCAGCCGCCGCTCTTATAGAGGTAGCGGACAATGGCTACACGGTGCGGATGACCCAGCGCCTTTGCAAACTCAGCCAAGTCTTCAAAGTCCTCTTGGCGTGGTTCGGGCCGCTTGCTTAGAATCGGGATTTCCATAAATCGTTAATCGTAAATATACGATAAAAAAGTAGAAAAGTCAAGTTGTTTTTTATAATGTTGTTTTTATTGAAGTAATGTGTTGCTTAAGTCCGCCGAGTTGGGTTAAGGTCTGCCGCAACCCGACCGGAATCTTGGTTTAAGAGCGCATATCGGATTCCGGCTGGGTTGCGGCAGACCTTAACCCTGCTCGGCGGTTAGTGAGTCTGGAGTGCTGCGAAGTGTCCGTAAGTCATCTCCAGTTGACTTCCTCCAAAAAATGCCCTATCTTGAATTGTTTTCCACGGGCAAACAAGATAGGGAAGGATATTTATGGATATTGTCCGCAAAAGTTCGAAGAGCCACATGGAGGGGATTCAGAACGCCCGTGCGAAAACCGAGCGAACTAAAAACTAAAAAAGGAAATCAGCAGATGCGCGCATTTTTCTTATTCATCACACTCGCTCTTCTTGCCGCCACTGGCAATGCAAAGGTCACTCCGAACGTGAAACCTTATCAGGTTAGGTCGGATCTTGAAAATGTCGTTAACTGGGCAGAGTTCAAGCTTGCGGTCGAACATTACTCGCGCAAGCCGTTCGACTTCTCAAATAAGCAGAAGTTGAAAATTGCCGAGAACTCCTTCGTCGCAGTTCCCGGCAATGCAGAACAGTTCTTTCAAGTCTATGAGAGCGACCATTACAGCATGGAGCCGCGTATTCCGAATTTCATTACCTCCGACTGCGCGCTGCACATGTATCACATGCTCTACGACTTTTCGCTGAAAGCTGTGGAAGTTGAAGCGCTCTATCCGGCGCTGCGCGAACTCACCGCGGGGATGCTGGCTGGGTCTATTTCGCAAAGCAAAGCGCTCACGGATTCAGTAATGCAGGATGCCGCAAGCAGAAACACAATCTATTTTGCGGTCGCTGCGCGTCTGCTCGGTCTGGAAATATGCGAACTTCCCGGGCAGAGTTCCGATTCCGTTGAACGCGAAATTGACAAGATCCTTAAGCATTCGATACGTGAAACCTGCGGTGTCACGGATACCGGACTCGATTACACCCAGTTTATCGTGCGCGGTCATTACTCGCGCTCACCCCACACGGAAGCATTCTTTCGCGCGATGATGTGGTACGGTCTGGTCTCATTCCCATTGGATCCCGTGTCAATCGCACACACGCCGTCTCTTCGGCAAGCGCTTTTCATAAACGATCTGTTGTTTGAGGAATCGCCCGACCATGAACCGCTCATCCGCCTGTGGGATAAGATCTATTCGATTACATCACTCTATGTCGGAGTCAGCAATCACCTTGAGCCGCACCGATTGCGAAATGCGACGCCGGAATGGATCAGAGAAGACTGGACGACCAAGTACAAGAACAATTGGTTCCATCGGTCCATACAAGTAGGTCTAAATCGAGCGCCGAAACCAAGAATCGTTCAACAGGCGGTGGGATTGTCAACCGGTTTTCAATTCCGTTTCATGAGTCAACGATACATGCCGGACACGTATGTCATGCAGAGATTGTCGCAATACGGAGTGCGAAACTGGCCTAAAGGTCTCGACGTCATGGCCGTGCTTGGCTCCCATCGCGCAGAGGAGATTCTCGACAAGGTTTATCATGAGCGCGAGAACTGGAGCGCATACGGGCCGCGGCTTGATTCACTAACAGCCGAATTTGCAGCCTATGACACCGAATGGGACGAGAGTCTGGTGGCCGGATGGCTGCACATGTTACAGGCTTTGCTGGAAAAGCCAGACGAAGGCTACCCCAGCTTCATGCGCAATGATGCTTGGAGTGACAAGCAGCTCACAACATCGCTCGCAAGTTGGGCCGAAATGCGCAGAGACGCAATTTTGTACGCGACACCGTCCTATGCCGAGGGTGACGGCGGCTCAGAGGTGCACTTGACAAAAGGCTATATCGAGCCAGTTGTCGAATTCTATGCCCGGTTGCTTGCTCAAGTGAAACAGCACAAACGCTTGCTCATGGTGGCGGGCTATTTGAGCGAGGACCTCGCCGATATTTTTTCGCGCTATGAAGACATGATCGTGTTCTTCAAGCGCGCGTCGGAAAAAGAACTGGCGGGCGAGCAGTTAACCGAAGAAGAATACGTGTGGATTCGCAATTTCGGCGGCCTGATCGAGCGTTGGACGCTGGATATCTTAAGTCTGGACCGACATATTCCCGTACACGACCGCCGTTATGACGTGGACGTGCCCGATTCAAGCTTGACTGTGAGCGACATTGATCTGAAGAGTTGGTATCAGGTCAGCGGCCCTGATCGAGACATCGCTTGTGTGGCC
>JAGVEU010000493.1 GCA_020057985.1 Calditrichota bacterium
GTCTCTCGATCAGGATCTCCAACTGAGTCTGGTCGGTCCCGAGTCCGTGGTGCGCAAAGAGCTGGAGCAACTCGGCCAGTCCGCTGAGAGCCGAATTCATATCGAGCATGCACCCGATGTGATTTCCATGCATGATTCTCCCTCCACTGCAATTCGAAAAAAACCGAACAGTTCACTGCTTCGAGCAATTGATTTGCACAAGACCGGAAAGGTGGATGCGGTGGTTTCCGCCGGACACACCGGAGTGCAAATGGCGGCAAGCTATCTCGCTCTGGGGCTCATTGAGGGAGTTCGGCGTCCTACTATCGGCAGCTTGTTTCCGCTTGGCAACGGAAAGTACTCGATTCTCCTGGATGTCGGAGCTAACACCGATTGCAAACCCATTCACTTGCTTCAGTTTGCAGTGATGGGAACAATCTACATGGAGATCATGGCAGGTGTGAAAAAGCCTCGCGTTGCTCTGCTTTCCATCGGTGAGGAAAAGACAAAGGGCAACGAGCTGGTGTTGGCCGCTCACTATCTGCTCGAAAACAGCGGTCTTCATTTTGTTGGTAATATTGAAGGCCGGGATATTCTTGCCGGAAAAGCTGATGTTCTTGTATGCGATGGCTTTGTAGGAAATCTAATCCTCAAGTTTGCTGAATCTCTCAGCGGCATTATTGTTAATCGCTTGACTGAATCCGGAGTAAGCGGCGCGCAAATTGGCGCTGGAGTGCGACAACTGCAGAAAGAGTTTGATTATGCGGAAATCGGGGGTGTTCCGCTCTTGGGAATTAACGGAGTCTCGATTATTTGTCACGGTGGTTCTTCTGCAAAGGCAATAAAAAGCGCGATTCGCGAAGCTGCAACTCTTGCGTCTGGGGATCTTGCGGGACACTTGAGCAAGGGAATCGCGGAGTTTGAGGCTGGCTTCTTTGCCCGCGGCCTTGCCCGGTTCAAGGGCTTTCATGAAAAGCGCGATCAGATTGACATAGAGGACGAAAACCACGACTAAGATCAGATCCCACGCCAAGCCGTTTGCCAGAATCGCCGGAACCGGTAGAGCAGTACCGGATAATGTGTTGACCAATCAGGATCTCGAGAAGTTAGTTGACACGAGTGACGAGTGGATCACAACACGCACCGGAATCAAAGAGCGGAGAATCATCAAACGCGGCGAGAAGACCTCCGACTATTGCATCAGGGCAGCGCGTCAGGCCATGGAGGCAGCAGGCGTCGTGGCGGAGGAACTCGACTACATCATTTTGGCGACCATCTCCGGCGACATGCGATTTCCTGCCACAGCAATCTTCGTGCAAGCCGCGCTGGGAGCGGTTAATGCTGCTGCTTGGGATATCAGCGCGACGTGTTCCGGCTTCCTCTTCGCATTGCATGAAGCCGAGGCGCTTATCGCTCTGGGACGCGCTAAAAGAATCCTTGCGATTGGTTCTGAGTTGCTCACTCCGATGACTGATTACACAGATCGCGGAACCTGCATACTGTTCGGCGATGGCGCTGGCGCGGTCGTTGTCACTGAAGCGGAGGATGAAGAACGCGGAGTACTTTCGACCTATATCGGAACGAGTGGCGATCAAGCCGATTTATTATATTGTATTGGCTCAGGAACTGCAGGATCCTTCAGCAGCGGTCTTGCCACAAACGGCGAGCACTTGCTCCGAATGAATGGCAACGAAGTGTTCAAAAACGCTGTTCGGACCATGGGAAAAGCCGCAGTGACCACACTCAAGCGGGCTGGACTCAATACAGACGAGGTGGACTGGCTGGTACCACATCAGGCAAATATCCGGATTATCGAAGCGACAGCCTCGCGCTTGCATCTGCCCATGGAGAAGGTAATCGTGACCATTCACAAGTATGGCAATACGTCCTCGGCCTCTGTGCCCACAGCTCTCGATGAAGCGCGTCGCGATGGACGCATTCGAGACGGTCAGGTTGTACTCTGCGTTGCTTTCGGCGGCGGCTTTACATGGGGTGGCGCTGCGATTCGATTCTGATATCGTACCCGCATCAAGCATCCGAACCGTCGAAGTTTGAAAAACGTCTTTCTGTATCCGGGTCAAGGCTCGCAATCTGCGAGAATGGGAAAGGATCTCGCCGATCGGTTTGAGCTTGCACGCAATCGCTACATGGAAGCAGCGGAGATTCTCGGCTTCAATCTTGCTCGGATCTGTTTTGAGGGTCCGGAAGATGACCTTCGACAGACACGGGTCACACAACCTGCTCTCTATGTGCATTCCTGCATTGTAGCCGAGCTTCTGGCCGAGTGGGGTGTAGTTCCATCCGCCGCCGCAGGACACAGTCTTGGTGAGTACTCCGCTTTGGCTGCCGCCGGAGCCTTCACGTTCGGGGACGGTTTGAAGTTGGTCAAAGCACGTGCCGAAGCCATGCAGGAAGCAGGTGAGATGAACCCCGGCACTATGGCGGCAATCGTTGGCTTGAGTGACGAGCAGACACGTGAACTTTGCCAGGAGGCAGGATCTGAAGGTATCGTGGTTCCTGCTAACTTCAATTCCCCCGGCCAAGTAGTGATCTCAGGATCGGTCGTTGCAGTGAGAAAGGCGATTAGTCTTGCCGCATCCAAGGGTGCCAAGTTGGCAAAGGAACTCAACGTATCCGGTGCGTTTCATTCTCCTCTGATGCAGCCGGCAGCAGATTCATTGCGTCTGGCGTTGGCAGGAGTACCCTTGAGCGCGCCACGTTTTCCGGTTGTCTCTAATGTGACCGCCGAACCGCACACCGACGTCGAAAGAATGCGTGAGCTTCTGTCTCGGCAGTTGCTTTCGCCGGTTAGATGGACAGAATGTCTCCTTGCACTGTCATCTATGGGTTGCGAGCAGTGGTATGAAGTTGGAAGTGGAAATGTACTGTCCGGATTGCTCAAACGCACGGTCAAGGGCGCTTCGGCGAAAACAATAGGCAAGTTAGAAGATTTCGATAAGTTACTGAATGAGTGAGGCAGCTACTCATGGCGAATGATTTCGAAGGAAAAGTGGTCTGGATTACCGGTGCTGCTCGCGGGATAGGCAAGGTGATAGCCAGTGAGTTCGCTTTGCGAGGAGCTTCCTTGGCGCTGACCGATGTCCTCGAAGATCAACTTCGAGCAACCTGCGCGGAATTCAACTCAACCTATGATATCCCGATTCTCTCTTCAAAGCTCGACGTGACCGATTCGAAAGGTGCGTCCGATTTCGTTCA
>JAGVEU010000254.1 GCA_020057985.1 Calditrichota bacterium
GGCGATGACCACCGGTGCATCAAAGCTTGCGTGATTGAAAATGTTCACGCTGTCGGGAGGGGTTGTCTTGATGGTCAGAGCGACATCGCCGGTTTGAAACTTCACATGCTCTAAGGCTACTTGTCCCATGCTATCACAAATGCCGCCCCAACCCTGGGCGCTGTCCGCAAGCGCAAAGACCATCAGCGAGGAATCCGTCCCTGCAACAATCAACTTCGGAATTGTGCTGCCAGTGCCGTTCGTGAAGTGGATCGAAGCGCTGTCGGACACATACATCGTCGAATGCCGGTAACCGGGTAACGGTTCAATGGTCAGAGTTCCTCCGGGTTCGATCTGGTAGCCCTGCGTCAGAATCCCCGGTGTATAGAAGATGGTCGGCTTGCTGATGGTTTCCTTCTTGCGCTTTTCAAAGGTGAAGTAGAATCGCTCGCCCGCATCCGGATCAGTCCACTTCGTATTACGCGGCGGAATCGAACCGTAATTCCCAAACGTGCTGAAGGCCCACGTGCGGTATTCCACAAATCCGCCACTGTCCGGCAAGTTAATCTGAAACGTGTATAAGCTGTCCGAGCGTTTCGATACTGAGAGTGTGTCCCAATCTCCACTCAGCCCGAAGCGATATTGCAACACCACCCGATCAATCTCACTCGTGAAACCTCCGTTCTCCGGATCAATCGTGTAGGCCTTGATGGTTGTGCTCGCCGCCGACTCATAACGCGAGTAGAAGGGATGAAAGCCAGCGATGATGTCTTGCGAGGGAGAGCTATTCCAGAGCCACTGCATCCAAGCAGCCCATCCATAGTACGTGCCAAAGTCTGGTTGCGATTCTCGTTGCCAGTAGTACTGTATGCCTCCTGTGAATCGAGCGTCATGCTCCCTTAAGTCACGTGCTTCTCGAGCGAGAACCTCGAAATCAACTACTCTGTTTGGATCCGGAGAAAGAGTATATGCAGACATCCCATACAGAACTTCCTGTTGGACGTTGGCCATTGTGGCAACGTTGTACCAGAAGTTGTAGGAGCTATCAAATTCAGTGCCAGCATTATCCTGCGGCCTGCGCCAATTGATGAAGTCAATATGCGATTGCGAATTGAAACCGGGGACACTGTTGCCCGATGAGTGACGGAGGAATCCATAGACCGGATTATATGGATTGTCGGTCCGGCTGAAATGGAGTCCGTTAAAGAAGGGGTCAAACATATCACCCCAAACGATCAGCTCCCTTTCTTGTCTTCGTTCATTAACCGGTAATGCCTGATACATACCATCTAAAAAGTTGGCATAGGTAATACCCAAATGATCGCCGCTGTCTTCTGGGCGCCATCCAGCTCTCCCAATTTCATTCTCGCCGCAGAAGAAACCCGTCACATTGATACCATGTGCGGCAGAAGAGTCGTCAAACTCCTCCATCTGGCTGCTCATCACATCCCGAAAGAGTTCCGGGCTGTCTGTTCGAAATTCTGTCCTTAGATTCGTGTCCAAGAACTGAACTATTCCATTGTCATGCGACGCGATACTCGTCGGCCACTCAGCGCGAGTCCAGTACTTAACAACTGCTGTGTCCCATCCGGCTACATTTCCGCCGGGAAAAGCCGTTCGAGGCAATCTAAGCTTCCCACGCTTTATCATATCAGCCCTTATCTGGATTCGCTCAGGATGGTAGCTGGTGTCTGCTTCACTGAACACGATGTTGCTGTTTGTCACCGAGAAAGAGTCATCTTGGCTGTTGAAGAATTTCACTTGCTGTGAAAGATTCGCATCCCAGTTGTAGACGCGAAAGAAATCCGCATCCACGATTCTAATGCTGTCAATGTCCACCTCAACTGTACTTTGGCCCTGAGCCGAACGGTTTACATAAAGACGAAACTGAACTGTCTTCGCTCCATAGGTTGTGAAAAGCAACGAATCCGTTTTCCAGGTTGTGCTGATTGGATTATTCGGATGTCGAAGCACTGGTATACTCCGGAACAGTTGCCACGGATTGGCTGGAGTATTATAGTGTTCGTTAGGTAGAGTTGCAAATTCACGACTGGTATCAGAACAGTTTGGCGGGTTGGGGCAATCTAAGAGACTGGCTTGAACCATCATCTGAACACTGTCGACGTTCGTGGACGTCTTCACCCTGTAGGTTAACAGCATCTGACGAGAAGGAATACCATATGTCTCCTGAAGCTTGATTCTCTGTTCGATGCCACCAATCGTTCCTGCTTGAACACCGACCTGAATGTAATCACTGTTGGAGGAATCAGAGCCGTGAATTAGTGAAGTAAGTGAGTCACCCCATCGATACCAATAGCGCGGTACGTCCCCAGTCCATTCCTCGAAGTCACCGTCACGAATCAGAGCCGCAGGAGTCGGGATCACGCTCAGCGTTACGCTGTCATCGCCTTGAACTGCGCTTCTTGTGCACTCGCATCTGATCTGTGTAGCGCGATAGCAGATGTTGCGGTTGAAACCCGCAGCTTGTGTTTGACGATTCCAGCCGATTCCCTCAAACCAATCGAACTGAAAGTCCTTCCAGTTTGCATAGCGCGGTGCGTCGGTAAATTGGATTGTATCAGACATCGCGTCGAGAAAAGCTCTGTACCTTTGATTTGTCGGCCAGCCATAAGGATTTTCGTCAGGGACATCATACTCGGCAGGTTGTCCGCAATGCACAATTCCATTTCCCTTGTAGGCCAGCAAGTAGTTCTCTCCGAGCGTGACAATATCGCGGGCCATTGCTAACTGGCCGGTTGGATCATGTGGATGCGGCCAACTTCCAAGCCCAGTAGGCGGAAGGCCGAAATGAAGGAACCAACTCACTAGCCGTTTGGGAAAAGTGGGAAAATCCACAACAATCACTGCATTGATTGTCGAATAGCCTTCTTGATGCTTGTCCACGGCATTCCACAAACTTGTGACAGCATAGTTCAGTCCGCGAACACTTCCAGCTGTGATATACATGTTCTGCTCGTCTGCCCAGATGTAATACTCTTCCTTTTCCGGAGCGGAGTGAAACTCGAGGTAATCAGATCCGAGAAAGACAGCCTGCATATCCTCCCACAGTCCTAAGTATATGACAATGTCGGGGCAACACTGGATGTTGTCGTTCAAATGCCTCAGCAATCCAATGCTTGGTTCAAGCACTCCGACGCATTCATGCAGTCGAGCTTGAAGCTCCTTTGCTGTCCACACTAACGCCTGACTTTCACTACGATCAACATAGCAAATGTCAATTTGCTTCTCGCTCAGGAGAACCGGGATAGCACGTATCGTTTGACAATACTGGATTCGTGGAGTCACATGTTGCCAGCCAGCAAATGAAAGACTCCAGGAGAGGAGCACCAACAGGACGGTCAGATCTGTTTTGCGATGTGTCATGATTGATTCCTTAATTTGATGTTTGTTGCGCGAACGGCGACCTTACATAATGCTTTGACCATCTGGACAAAACGTTATTTCAAGAGAACAAGTTTGATCTCATTTAATGGTGTGCTCGATTCCAATCTTAGGAAGTACGATCCTGAAGACAGCTCTAATCCGTCGAGGATAATTCGATGAGGCCCGGCCTCCAGCCATCCGCATTGTTTTTCATATACTATGCGTCCCAAGACATCGAATACTCGAACAAGAGCTTTCTGACGGTGTGGCAGAATAAACGAAACTGCTGTTGTTGTGTTGAACGGATTCGGACAGGCAGTTAGTAAGCCTGAGGAGGAAATTGGTCTTGCTTGTGGCACTGCACCGGACCCGGAACCAATGGAAATGCAGGAAAGAAAATTCGATGTCCATGTGGTTGAGGCATCATGCTGAAAAGCATCAAAGGTCACTGGGAAATCCTGCCACGACCGTGTCACACCACCTAGCCAAACCGAGTCCGTGCCGTCGATTAGACTGCAAAAGACACGTTCTTCTAGAGACCCACCGATGTATGTTCCATAATCTACATGAGACAGATCCGCAGACAACCTGCACACAAATCCATCCACAAAGCCCAGTGAGGAGTCAATGGCATCCGAGGTGAGCGGAAAGTGAGTATCTGCAGTTTTGCCAGTAGCAATCACTTTGTCATTGGCCTCGATAAAAGCACTCCCAACCCATGTGTTGCTTCCGCCAAGATATGTGGAATGCAAGAGTGTATTCGGTGGATCGAATTCTGACACGAAGCCCGCTATAACTAGATCTTGATTGCTAGTATCAAATGCATCGAATGTAACAGGAAAGTTGGATGACATTGTAGATCCACAAAGCACAACTCTGGTGCCGATTACAGACAGACCATAACAATCATCACGATCCGCTCCGCCGATGTAAGAACTGTACGTCACTTGATTTGTCAGCAAATCGAGATGTGAAACGAATCCATCGGTCATTCCCCCGCCATAAAGTTGAAAGGCATCATCTGAAATCGGTATGCCCCCCCAATAAGCGGTTCCTGCGAGCCAAACCTGTCGATTCCCAATCGGTGTGATTCTCTCAGCAATAGGGCGACCAAAACTTATCGAACTCGGGAAAAGAGTGGAGTAAGCCAATGTGGATGAAGATGAGGAAAAGATCGAAATAAAAGAAGGGATACCTGCCGATTCTGTGAACAATGCGTCTGTCGTGATGGGAAATCCGGAAGTCAACTCGGCAACTCCGCACATAAAGATCTCAGCACTTTCGCTGTCTTGTGCGATGTCATTTATATAGTCATACCCGTCTCCCCCAATGTATGATGAATACTCTAACGACGACCCCGTTGAGGAAACCTGGCATATGAAGCCTTCTGACACCCCAGCAAACGTAGAGTCGAAAGAATTGTCTGCTAAGGGCCAGTCTGTGCTATGCGTTGAACCTCCAACATAGAGTGAACCTTGTTCATCAACCAGACAGCAACCGACGTAGTCTTCTCCGTGCCCACCCAAGTACGTAGAAAAAACGAGCTGCCTGCCATCGGGTGTCAGTTCGCTAACATAACCATCACCTTGCCCATAATTGATTGTTTGATATGCGCCGAGAGTTATGGGAAAGATCTCAGAATCTGTGCTACCAGTTAATACAAGGTTTCCGTGGGAATCCTTTGCCAAATCATAGATTCCGTCCCCCTCCCCAAAGTAAGTACTGTAAATCAGCGGATCAATCAGTAGCTCTTTTCCGGCATCGTAGGTTTCACAAGCCAAAGCATACCGATTGTTGTCCAATAGCTTGAATCTAATCGGCACCTGTGTCTGCTTGTTGCCATTGTTCTGATACGCAAACGGAGCTTTCTCTTTTATGTCACCGAGCGAAGTTCTGAGCACAAGATTGCCTTGGCTGTCTGTTCTGAGCGGCGCATCCAGTCCTTCGTACTCGATCATGATTTGATTGACATCCGCTCCCGGTTTCACATGATAGAGTGTTTCCACTCCTTCCGCTTGAGCCTGATACTCCACATCAATCCCCGGCCACACTTCTTGCGCAATCACTCTCTGATAATGTCCGACAAAGCTCCTCCACTTGCAAGGATCTCGTCCAATGAAGTAATTGCTGTAGCTCGCGAGCTTTTCTTCGCCTGTGAGTTGTGGGTTTGGGTTGGCACCGACAAAGCTCATCTTCAGAACATGGCCGCGGACATTGACCGGCTCAGGCTCGCTGAACCGATCCATCGGATCATGGTCTAATGATCGCGGTGGCCGATCATACTGCCTAAGATCAATCGTCATCCCACTCTGTGTGAGGTAGTAGGTCGCCCCGCCATTGCTCAGTTTGAAGGCAAACGGTTCCTCCCACTGCCCTTCGTTGGCCACAAAGAACACGCTGGGCGGCATCTGCTGCTCCTGTGCAAAGCAAGCAATGACAACGCTTAGCGACAGGAATAAAGTGATAGTTTTCATGTTTATGCTCCTTATAGAATCTTGAATAAGATGATAAATTCTCTTCACAATGTCAAGCTACCACCACCGGCGCATCAAAGCTGGTGTATCGAACATGTTCAGGCTGTCGGATGGGGTTTGCTCACCTGTCGCTTCGGGAAAAACGGATAGTCCACTACAACTGCCTTCTTGAGGGATGACGTTTGCGCTTGCTGATCAACCGCTTTCCATAGGCTCGTTACTGCGTAGTTCATGCCTCGGACTGTCGTTGCAGTCAGGAATGTATTGTGGTCCTTCGCTATGATGTAGTAGCCTTCCGGTTCTGGCGCAACGTCAAAGAATGGTACTTCAGCCTCTTGAAATGGGTCTGCATGCAGATCCTCCCACAATCCAAGGTACACAATCTGATCTGACGCTTCGTAGTACGGATGTTCGCGCCACCGTTTAATCAATTCAACACTTGGAGTAAGTACACCCTCGCATTCATCCAGCCTTGACTGCAACTCACCTGCCGTCCACGCCAGCGCGGAATCCATGTTTTCACTCACATAGTAGATACGAATAACCCGTCCGTTCAGGACGATCGGATTCACTGTAATTGGCTCAATGAGCTGAATGCGCGGCTGCACAGTCTCCCAGCCGGCAAACGTAGCACTCCCAGTGAGAAGTGCAACACACAGAGATAGCAATGCGCGAAAGGTCTTCATGACAAGCTCCTTTGTTTATGAGGGTGTTCACATATAAGATGATTCGGACGTCTATGCCGCCGTGGTCACCTATCCTATTTCAAGAGAATGACTTTCGTTTCTGAAGCAACTGCACCGGACTCAAGCCGAATCCAATACATGCCGCTGGCCAATCCGGTGCCATCAATTATCACCCGATGCTCGCCTGCCACTGTAAAGCCCCATGGATATGCGCGAACTAACCTTCCCTGAACATCGAAGATCCTCAAGGTAACATATCTCCGAGTGGACAGTGTGAACAATAGGTTCGTTGCTGAATTAAAGGGATTGGGATAGGCTGCTAACTTGATAGTTGTCGGAATTGAATTCGATCTCTGCGTAACTGTTGCCCCGGACCCGATCGAGATACAGCTCAAGAAATTAGAAATCAAGCCGGGTCGTGTGGGCTGAAAAGCATCAGGTGTCACTGGAAAATCTGACGAGTATGTCTCACCTCCTACCCACAACGAATCCAATGACAGCAGTAGCATCGAGTAGGAAAATTCTTGCTCTGCCCCTCCCAAATATGTTCCATAGTGAAGCTGATCGAGACTGGGAGATAACGTGGCGATGAACACGTCGGAAGCTCCGTTCAAAGAGGTGTCTATGCCATCGTGCGACACTGGAAAGTCACCACTACTTGTAAGACCAGTTGCTACGATGTTTCCCTCTGAATCTACACAGACGTTGCTCACCCATTCCCCACCTGTTCCACCAAGGTAAGTCGAGTACAACAGCGGGACGGGGATTTGTAGAATGGAAACGTAACCGTTTCCTAATGCACAACTTAGAGTAGTGTCGAATGCATTAGCGGAGACCGGAAAATTGACAGACCTGGTTCTGCCTGCAATAACAATCCGGTTTGCTGAAAGAGACAGCAAGCTGTAATTCTCGTCGAGATCCGTTCCTCCGATATAAGAGCAGTACACAACCTGTGAGGCGTCAAGGTCAAGTAGCGCAAAAAATCCGTCCTTATCTCCCCCCCCGAAATCAGCCTGAAAAGCGTCACTTGTTATCGGAATTCCCCCCCCCAATCTGAATAGTTCCCGAGATCCAGACCTGTCCATTCGCCACGGGTGACAGGTTCACAGCGATTACAGCACTCGAGCATGGGAAAAGCGTCGAATGTAACAAATTCAGTGATTCTGTATCAAATGCAGAGACAAAAGAAGGGCGACCGAAAGACTCGCTGAAGATCGCATCAGAAGTGAGCGGGAATCCAACTCTTGATGCTTCACCGCACAGATACACTCTCCCACTGGTGGTATCGGCTTTCATGTCGTTTACAAAGTCATTGCTCGCGCCACCGATGTATGACAAGTACTCAAGCGCGGATCCATCTGAAGAAATGCCTGCGAGGAATCCTTCAAACTGCCCCGCGATGGTGGTATCGAAAGCGCTTGCTGTCAGTGGCAAATCTGTGCTGGATGTTCTGCCAGCAATGAAGATTGATCCGCTTTCAACCACAGGTGAAGTCCTCGCCCCGTCAAAACTGTTACCGCCAAGGTATGTTGAGAAGACGAGGGACTGACCACTTGCTGTGAACGCACTCAGAAAGGCATCAGTGACACCCGCGTTATGTTCCTGATAGGCTTCCGGGCGTCACAGGAAAAGAACTTGCATCGGTTTCGCCAGATACCACAAGATTGCCTTGCATATCTTGTGACATACCAAATATCCCCCATCCCGCCC
>JAGVEU010000498.1 GCA_020057985.1 Calditrichota bacterium
CAATTGTCGAGCCGCCGTGAAGTGGTTTGATAACTGTCGGATATCCAACTGATCCTTCGATACTCTTGCTCACCCATGCAACATCATGCATACGTTCCTGCGTAACAACAAAACCGGCGGTGATTGGCACTCCTGCCGCACTCATCACCCTACGCGCAACTTCCTTGTTCATGGCCATTCCGGAAGCAAGAGCATCCGATCCTGCATAAGGCAAATTCAGCCACTCTAAAAGAGCTTGCAGTGTCCCATCTTCTCCACGACCGCCATGCAATATCGGAAAGATAATATCGGGTTTGTAGTCACGAATCACATCCAACAAACCTTGAACTACTCGCGGATCATATCCATTGCTTGTCAAACCCGCAGGCGGAATAAGTCCGATGCTCTCGGGTGATATACGTTTGTCCACTCCGCAAACTTTTCCGGGCGCGGCGGGATCATACTTGACTACTTCATGACCAGACTCCCTGATCCAAGAGCCAACTGCATCACCCGAAGCCAGAGATACAAGCCGCTCCGGAGATTCGCCACCGCAAAGTACCAGCACCCTCATGCATCAACCTTTATGCAAAAACCAAAACCATTGCTGTACGATCGTCCTCCGCCGGACGATTATTCGCATGCGCTTCAGCGTGCGCAAAAACACCGTCGAGAATCACCTCCGCACTGTTCTTTGTTGCACTTTTCTTCAAGACCACCGTTAGCCCTTCAGAGCCGAGTTCCATTTCGTTGTCGTCTTTTGTTTCCGGCAGTCCATCTGTGTACATGAGCAGACAAGCCTGCTTACCAATCTGGATTTCATCTTTTAAGTAATTAACGTCCGGAAAAACACCCAGCACGATCCCGCCCGTCTCAAGAGTCTCAATTGAATCGCCTCGGCACAACAGCGGATGATCATGACCACCGTTTACATATTCAAGTGTTCTCTGCTTTGGGTCAAGAAGTGCCACAAATAGCGATACAAACATTCCGGGATGGGCGCCATCGCACACGCCGCGATTCAACTCCGACATCAACTCCTGCAGATCATCTTCCCGTCGCGCCAAAGACCGTAGCAGGGATTGCGTTCGAGCCATCACAAGCGCGGAAGCCATTCCTTTCCCCGAGACATCTCCGAGAGCAAGCAGAATCTTCCCGTTTTCCAGTTCCAGAATATCGTAGTAATCGCCACCGACTTCCTTGGCTGGAACACTTCTCGCTGCAATCTGTATGGCATGAAGTTCAGGAAGCCGTTGCGGAAGCAATGCTTGCTGAATGGAGCGTGCAAGCGAGAGTTCTCCCTCGATGCGCTCTTTTTCAGTAAGATCGCGCAGCATCCGACGAATGTCGCGCGTCAGCATGTTAAATGATTCCGCGACCTGTCGGAACTCTGCTCCTCCTTCGACCGGCATTTCGTACTGCAAATGCCCGGCACGGAGTTCCTGCACACCTTTTTCAAGCAGCTTCGCGCTCCGATTCAACCCCCCCGCAACTTTCCAACCAAGCCACGAGATCAGGAACATCACCCCAAGGAAAACCGTGCACAGAATCATGAAACCGAGGCGAAAGCCCTCGTTAAGTCTCTCGTCAGGGTTAAACAGATCCTCATAAATCATGCGCGGAGTGAAGGTCAGGATATAGGGGATGCGGGTCTTTTCGCCCGTTTTCCAATCCAGACCGTCCAGTGTATTCACGCCGGCAACCACGCGCATGTCAAGCAGACCACGCTCGCTCGATTCTTCCACTGTACTCGCGCCGTTGCTTGTGGCGCCACTGCGCTCTGTGGATAAGGTGTCGGCGAACTTCACTTGAACACCCTGATGACCGCTGATCGAGACCTGAATCCCCTGTGAGTCCGTGACAGAGAGCTGATACTCAGGATGGAATTCAATATCCGTTCCTGCGAGGTTTCTCACCTTCTTCAGAAAGTCCTTCGATAGTGGAATCCACGCTCGAAGCAGAAACTTCTCAGTTGAAAGAAGAGTGAAAATGCACAACTCGCCTCCGTGATGCGCAATGCATACCCCTCCCTTCGCATACTCGGGCGGAATCACCAGAGTATCCGCCCTCGCTCCCTGACGCGTATAGCGGATCACAGTCCGATCCTTGCCCCCGATCTGCTCGAGCACGTCAAAGGTCGCATCCGGATACAAATCCAGAAGTGCCAGCGGCAGGTGTTTTTCTGCGCCTTTCTCGCCTGCAATGCTCTCCCAAAATGCGCGGCGCAACGACAACGAAGTCACCCATTTCTCAAAACTCCGCTGCTCCATCACCAAAAGTTTTCTTGTTAACGTCGAGCGATAGGTAACCGTGAACAGGTACGTAGCAAGTCCAAAGATCATCGCAAAGAGTAGAAGCGGAGCAATCGCCGTTAGCAGATAGGATCCCAGCAGTTTGGCTCTAACGCGCCCCGCTCCAAAGAGCATTTCCCCCATCCAGTGCCAGGTACCAAAGACCATGACACAGAAAGCAAGTGCGCGAAGCAGAATCCTCGAACCATCAAGAATTGAAATCGCAAGTGCTCGAACGAAGTACTCACCTCCAGATCCAGAGTCAGTAGGAATCAGTAACTTCGAGCCGGCATCTTCTACCAAAACCGGAAACAATGAACAGATGACGGCCGCTGCCACAAGCGCAACCAGCATCACCGGTCGAAGTGTGCGAAGTCTTCTCCAGGAGAGACTTACCGCGAAAAATAACGCTCCTGCGAGGAAGACCACCGACGCGTCCCCACCTGTCAGCACTGCGATGAGAACAAGACCCGCGGCAATCCAAACTGCCCATACTTTTTTCACTGTCGGACGCTCCCACAACTCGCGGACACACAGCCATGTCAGTCCACTCCATGTGGTGATGGCGATAGTCACCCCGAGATGGCGAAGAAACTGCGGCGGAATAGATGAGCCTTCAAGTCCGCGATGCAGAATCTGAAGCAGAATGCCAAGGGCAGCGGCAACCAAAGCCGGATACAAGATCCGCTGCTTCCACTCCCGGCCCCTGAGAAGTCTGAGAACCTCAAAGGAGAAAATCAGACCAAGCACTGCCGCCGCTGCATAGCTCGTGCCTGTCCCACTGGATTCCGGCAGAAAAAGGCCGAACATTGTGAGCAATGCCAGGCCAAGCAGAATCGGTACAGATGTCTGAAGGCGGCGCACGGAGTTCTACGCTATCTAAGAACTTGGTGTTTGAGATACTTCAGCGTCTTTTCCAATTCTCCAAGCACTCGATCTCGACCCCATATCCCAACCAGTTTGGCTAATTCGGGACCATGCTCCCGACCGGTCATGGCTATTCGTAGTGGCATCCACAGCGATTTTCCCTTCAGACTATATGCTCGTCCGGCCTCGCTCGCAAACTCCTTGTAGGTATTTCCAATTTTCTCGAAATCCTCCCAATCGCGCTCCTCTACACCCGCCAACCGTCGTCCTACTTCCCCGACCACTAAGACTACCTTGTCATCACAAAGACCCGCCATGAGCTCAGGATTTCGAATCGGTGAAGGTGCAAACAAGTCGTGGATTTTTTCCGAGAGGGTCAAATAAGTCTCCGCACCCGCTCGCAATGTCAGGATGGCGAGTTCCACTCGAGAACTACCATGAGTCTGAATCAAATCCGAAACAAGCGGGCGAACGTGTTCGATGAGATTATCATCGCTCTCAGCTTTGATGTATTCGGAGTTCATCCACTGGAGCTTCGCCAAATCAAACACGGCTCCGGCTTTATTGACTCGATCAAGCGAGAACTCATGAACAAGATCCTCAAGGCTGAAAATCTCACGCTCACCTTGCGGGTGCCAACCAAGCAAGGCCACAAAGTTGATTAGCGCTTGCGGAAGAAATCCCTTCTTGCGATATTCCTCAACTGCAACGTCTCCCGAACGCTTGGACATCTTGCTGCGATCCGGATTAAGTAGCAACGGCAAATGCGCAAACACCGGAGCTTCCCATCCAAGAAACTCATATAACAGGATGTGCTTTGGCGTGGAAGGTAGCCACTCCTCTCCGCGAATTACGTGGCTGATCTGCATGTGATGGTCATCAACTACGTTAGCCAAATGGTATGTAGGATAACCGTCAGACTTGAGAAGCACTTGATCGTCTATTGTGGCTGCATCGAAGCGAACCTCACCGCGAATCAGATCCTTGACCGTTACCTCGCGTGAATCTGGAATCGCCATCCTCCATACATGCGGTTCCCCTCGATCAATTCTCGCGCTTGATTCTGCAGTAGTGACAGCTCGACATTGCCGATCGTACATCGGAGGAATACTTTGCGCAACCTGTGAGTCTCGCATCTTTTCAAGTCTCTCACTCGAACAGAAACACGGATATGCATGGCCGGACTCGGCGAGTATTTTAATATGCGCCCGATAAAGATCCAGTCGTTCCGATTGGATGTACGGGCCGGTGTCGCCACCTATGTGAGGTCCTTCATCAAATGGAATCTCTATCCACGCGAACGCATCTAGCAGATTATCAACAGCTCCGTCAACCTTGCGCGTTTGATCGGTATCCTCGATGCGCAAAATGAACTGACCACCTTCTTTGCGAGCAAAGAGATAGTTGTAGAGTGCCGTTCGTAGACCTCCAACGTGCAGAAATCCCGTCGGACTTGGTGCGTAACGAGTTCTTACGCTCAACGTCTGTCTTCCCTTTCAATGAGCACAGTTGCTATGGCAGCAATTCCCTCGTTGCGGCCTGTAAATCCAAGTCCTTCCAGTGTCGTGGCCTTAACCGAGATTCGATCAATGCCTATGTCCAATGCTGTTGCTAAGGCAACCTTCATGCTTTCCCTGTACTGCATGAGTCTGGGTTCCTCGCACATGACACTGATGTCAATGTTCTGAACAGCATATCCACTCTTGCGCAACAACTGCATGGCGCGTTCGAGGAGAACGGTCGAACGAATATCTTTGTACTGTGGATCAGTATCTGGAAAAAGCTCACCTTTGTCACCCATATTTGCCGCACCTAAAAGCGCGTCCAGAATCGCATGACTAATGACGTCGCCATCGGAATGCGCGGCAAGTCCGAATGAAACCGGAATCAGGATTCCCCCAAGATAGAGCGGCCAGCCTTCGATTCTGCGATGCGCGTCCACTCCTATGCCAACTCGTATGCTCAATGGATTGCTTTTCGTCAATGCAAAAGGGCTCATGGAGGATTGTATCACGAGCCCTTTAGTTCAAAATGAATACGTCTCTTCCTTAGTAAGAAATGAAATGCGAGGAAATGGCCTGCAAAACTTCGCGAACATGCTCCAGATCACGCGAAGTTGTTACCTTGATGTTCTCCGGATCACCCTCCACAACAGCAATGCCGCCAAGGCCAAATTGCTCCACGAGTGATACATCATCAGTGCCCACAATCGAATGTGTACTTGCCAGCTTGTGAGCCTGAATCGCAACGTCACGAAGGATCGCTTGCGGAGTCTGCACAGCGAAGAGCCCGTTTCGGATCACGGTCTCTTGGACAATCGGCGGGTTTCCCTGAGCGCGCTTGATGGTGTCCGTTACCGGTAGCCCCGGCACAGAAGCCACAAAGCCACCGTCGAAAGCTGACAATACTCGCTCAATCAATTCTCTGCTAACCAAAGGACGAGCCGCATCGTGAATCAAGACCAATTCGGAAGACGCATCAGTGTGAGCGAGCGCAGATGCCACAGAATCCTGCCGCGTAGCTCCTCCGGCGACAACAAGACAAGCACTCGCCCCAAGATGTCTTGCAGCACTCTCCTTGTACTCGGAAATGTGGGTCTCCGGAACCGCAATAACAGCCTGAACACAATTCTCGAGTTTGAGAAACGGCAGCACGGAATGAATGAAAAGCGGTTTTCCCGAAATCTCAATCAGTGCTTTCGGAAGCTCATGCCCAAGCCGGTAACCTCGGCCCGCCGCAGGCATGATCAGGACGAATTTCACAGAATGATCATCGCGTCGCCATAGCTATAGAAGCGATACTTTTCGCGTATGGCATGGCGATAAGCCTTCATGATAAGATCCTGATCCGCAAATGCGCAGACCAACATCAGCAGAGTTGAACCCGGCAGGTGGAAGTTCGTCACAAGCCGGTCAATGACCTTGAAATGATAAGGTGGATAGATGAACTTGTCTGTCCATCCACGTGAGGGTTTCACACCGCCGTTAAAATTAGCAACCGTTTCAAGCGTCCGAGTGACAGTTGTTCCCACAGCCACGACTCGCTTACCTCGCTCAATTGCGGAGTTGATGCGGTCCACCGCAGATTGATTGATCTCGTAATACTCCGAGTCCATGCGATGCCGAGAAAGATCCTCGACCTGCACAGGCCGAAATGTGCCAAGCCCCACGTGAAGCACAATGGGCACAATCTCAATACCCTTGTCTTCGATTTTCTTGGCCAGTTGTGGAGTAAAATGCAATCCCGCAGTGGGCGCAGCTACAGCTCCGGAAACTCGCGCGAAGATAGTCTGATATCGCTCAACATCATCTACCTTCGGTTCCCGCTTGATATACGGAGGCAAAGGCGGCCTGCCATACTTCTCAACGAGTTCGCTGAAGTCTCCTTCATAGTGGAATCGTACCACGCGCCCGCCCGAAGTCGTATTGTCAATGACCTCGCACGCGATGTTATCTCCGATGACAATGGTATTCCCGGTACGAACCTTGCGGGCTGGTTTGACTAACACTTCCCAGAGTTCCTCAGTCAACCTTCTCAACAGGAAGACCTCGATCTCGGCTTCCGTCTTCTCCTTATAGCCATACATTCTGGCCGGAAAGACCCGCGTGGAGTTCACAACAAGACAATCACCCTTGTCAAGGTAATTGACAATCTCCGTAAACTTCTCGTCTCGAATCTCCTGCGTATCTCGATCCACAATCAGCAAGCGGGAAGCATCGCGTTGTGGAAGCGGTTCCTGCGCGATCAACTTCTCGGAAAGTGCGTACTTGAAATCCGAAAGTCGCGGAGTATTTTGGACACCGCGCGGTTGATAGACTGCAGAAGTAATTGGCATTGTTTCTCTTTCGTGGTGTAGGTCGTCCTGCCCAGATGTGAATAGCACACTGGAACTGTTCCAACAACAAAGTCGTAAGGTAGGATCTACAGGAGCCGCGCCTGATCAGCAGGCAACGGTGCAAATCCAAAGTGCTCAAAGGCGCGGGGCGTAGCGACCCGCCCGCGTGAAGTGCGTTGCATAAATCCCTGCCGAATCAGAAACG
>JAGVEU010000078.1 GCA_020057985.1 Calditrichota bacterium
AATTGCAGGTTTTCCAGCATCCACTTTGGACAATTGTGGCGGTTGGCAATCCCGTCAAGTCTGTCGAAGTGCATGGCGAGCGTGGGGAGATTCTTGATCGCAACGGTCTGCCAATGGCGGTCACGTTACCGCTAACCTATGCACTTGGCTTCAGGCCGAAACCGGAGCTTGACCTCAATCGCCTATCCGACGAACTATCCAAATATCTTCCGTCCGCCCGAAGAACCATTCGCAAGCGACTCGATACCGACAAGTTTATCTATCTCGCTCGCAGAGTAGATGTATCAACCAAACACAGATTGGAAGCCCTGCAACTGGATTGCTTTCAGTTTGATGAGGAACCGCGTCGAACTTATCCCGGCGGTAATCATGCGGCGGCAGTTGTCGGCTTCACCAATGTGGATGGTATCGGACAGGAAGGAGTTGAGGCCTCGATGGACAGTCTCCTTGCTGCTTCTTCCTACCATGAAGTGTATTTCGTTGACGCCCGCCAAAAGACTGCGGCTCTTATGTCAAGCGATAGTTCCGTGACTTGCGCAGGAGCCGATGTCACTCTAACCATTGATTTTCAGCTTCAGACGATTGTTGAAGCCGAGTTGCGGGATGGATTGAAGGATCAAGTCTATGAACGAGCGTGCGCACTGTTAATTCAGCCCCAAACCGGTGAAATACTCGCCCTCGCCACTCTTCCTAATTTCGATCCCAATGCTCCGGGCGATGTGCCTGCGGAATTTCGTAAGTGTTGGCCTGTAACCGATGTTTTTGAACCTGGCTCGGTCATGAAAATAGTTCCAATTGCCAAAGCGCTTGAATCCCACAAGTTGAGAAGAAACTCCGTGATCTTCTGCGGCAACGGTTCTTATCGCGTGCGCGGTGCCACTATTCATGACAGCCATCCATACGGCAATCTGACTCTTGATGAGATCCTCTCGCACTCGTCAAACATCGGCGCCGCTAAAGTTTCGATGCATTTCCGACCGTCAGAAATTTATGACAAGCTCCGCGCTTTTGGCTTCGGCAATATGACAACGGTTGAACTCATCGGTGAACAATCCAGTGTCGTTCCTGCGCCTGCTTACTGGTCAGGACCAACGCAATCCAATCTTGCGATGGGGCACGGAATATCAGCGACGACATTGCAGGTTGCCATGGCTTATGGAAGCGTTGCAACCGGCGGATATCTGATGAAGCCGCGCTTGATCAAATATGTTGATTTACCGTCCGGCGCACGAAAAGAGGTCGCACCAGAAGTAATCCGGCGGGTGATGTCCACTGAGGTAGCACGTAATTTAACTGAAATGCTCGAGACAGTAATCGAGAGCGGAACAGGCAAAGCTGCACAAATCGAAGGCGTACGTATCGCTGGAAAAACGGGCACAGCACAAAAAGTTGACCATGCTCACAAGACCTATTTTCAGAAGCGCTTTGTTTCGTCCTTCGTCGGCTTTCTGCCGGCCGATAACCCTCAATATTTACTGATCGTTGTTGTGGATGATCCTCGCGGAAACTACTTCGGTGCACAGGTGGCGGCTCCGGTTTTCAAGAACGTCATGGAAGAAATAATCGCCATTCATCCGTTAGAACCTGTTCAGACAAATCCAGCGCAACCCATCGAGCTTGCAACTTCGTCAGAGCAACAGATTTCTCCGGTCTCTTATGCTTCAGCAGCATTAGGCGCAGGGCTTGGTTCACACACTGTAACTGCATATCGAAGCATGTCCGATTCCGGTTATGTCACTATGCCGGATATTGAGGGCTGGCCGTTGCGTCAGGCAATTCAAGCGCTCTCGCTCCGCAATCTTGATTTCCAGCTATTTGGAAATGGTGCAGTTTTGGCGCAGTATCCGGTTGCAGGTTCTCCGGTTCGTGCCGGAACCGTGTGCAGACTCTATGGAACGATACAGTAGATGGTGTGATGTCTGAGCCACGTAAGTCTCTCCGCCAACTTTTGCAGAGCATCCGTGAATTCGAGCTTCATGGATCCGGTGATGTGGAGATTGCGTCCATTGTTTTCGATTCTCGCCATGCTCGACGTGGCTCACTCTTTATCGCGATTCCTGGGTTTAAGTCTGACGGTTTGGAGTTTGCTTCAGACGCGATTTCGCGAGGTGCAGTCGCTCTGGTTGCGGAAAAATCGCCCAGTGTTGATCTGACCGTCCCAATCGCTAAAGTTCCTGACGCACGACGTGCGCTTGCCGAACTTTCGTGGGCGTTTTTCGATCACCCTGAACAGGCTCTCATCCCAATAGCCGTCACAGGCACAAATGGCAAGACAACTGTCGCTTCGCTGATTGCCGACGTTCTCAATCGTTGCAAGCAAACATGCGGCCTGATTGGCACTCTCGGAATCCATAGTGGCGCCGAGAAAATCGAAACGTCGCGCACCACACCGGAATCCGCCGATCTCGCGGAATACTTCCACGCGATGCTCCGATCACGATGCAGCCATGTGGTCATGGAAGCAACCTCTATCGGAATTGATCTCAAGCGGATTTGGGGAATCCCCTTTCGCGTCGCCGTGTTCACAAATCTGACCCGCGATCATATTGACTATCACGGAACTCTTGAAGCCTATCGGGATGCCAAGCTTCGTCTTTTTGAAGGGCTTGATAAGAAAAGTACCTCGGTTATCAATCTCGATGATCCAGCTTCTCACTATTTTCTGAGTGCGGCTCGCGGAAAAGTTCTGAGCTACTCGCTCGACAGGAGGGGTGATTTCCATGTGCTCAGTCTGGATCTTAAGCGCGACTCCTCGAACTTTCAGGTGCAGACACCCACGGGAATCCTCGATGTTTCCGCACCGCTAATTGGCAGATTTAACGTATCCAATGTACTCGCTGTCATGGCCACCACGTATGCTCTGGGAATTCCCGGCGGGTCGGTCGCAGAAGCGTTGCTGACTGTCTCGCCCATTCGAGGCCGTGCGGAAATCGTTCCGTCCGGCGCGCCTTTCACGGTTGTTATTGACTATGCACATACTCCCGACGCGCTGGCCAAAATCCTCGAAACTCTGTCTTCACTTGAGCGCCGGCGGATTCTGACCGTTATCGGCGCCGGTGGAGATCGTGACCGTGGCAAGCGACCGCAAATGGCCGCCATCGCTTTTAAGCTGAGCGACGAGTTGTTTCTAACCAACGACAACCCGCGCAGCGAGAATCCTGATGCTATTCTCGATGACATGGCTGCGGGCATAGCTCAAGGAAGTTCGTTCTATCGGGATCCCGACCGCCGAAAAGCGATTCATGAGTCACTCGCCCGCGCATCAGACGGAGATATTGTGCTGATTGCAGGCAAAGGCCACGAAACCTATCAGGAGATCGCCGGTGTCAAGTATCCATTTGATGACCGGCAAGTTGCTCTGGATTGGCTTGCAAACGCAGGATTTTCTCGATGATATCTCCGACCCTCGGATGGCTTGCTCGAATTCTGGACGTGGATCTGTATTTACTCGATCCGGATCTTGTCCTTGGTCCAATCTCGATTGACACCCGCACGCTACAGCAAGGTGACACATTCTGGGCATTGAGTGCCACGCGAAATGGCCACGAGTTTGTCCATGAGGCTATTGCTGCCGGCGCCAAGATCGCTGTGGTTAATGCCGAGTGGAGCAAGTCACCTCAGGCAGCACCTTTCAAGAATAAGTTGATTGCTGTTTCTGACACTCGACAAGCCTTAATTGAGGCGGGCAAGTCATGGAGGACGCTCTTTCCCTTTCCGGTCATAGGCATCACCGGCTCGAATGGCAAGACCTCAACGAAAGATCTTGTTCTGAGACTCCTGTCGCTCAAGTATCCAACGGCGGGCACGAAAGGGAACCTAAACAATGAACTCGGTGTGCCATTGACTCTGCTCGACATCCCACTGGGGACTCAGATCGCAGTCGTAGAAATGGGGGCATCGAATGTGAATGAAATCGGAATGCTCTGCGAAATCTGCAAACCTACTCACGGGCTTGTCACTTCAATCGGAAAGGCACATCTCGAAGGTTTCGGAAGTCTCTCCGCTCTTGCCGAAACCAAAGGCGAACTCTACGATTTTGTTTCGGAGTCCGGCACTGCGTTCGTCCCCACCGATGATCGGTACTGTGTGAGCGAGTCCTCTGATTGTCGCTCCAAAATCGGTTTCGGATTCAAAGACAATCCGGCAGACTGGAAGGGTGTTTATCACCACGGAGAGAATCTAAGATTTGACAACTTGGGGATGGGTCACTTCCTTCTGCAAGGCATAGAGATTAATCTTGGGATTGCCGGTCGCCCGCCTGCAATTTCAGCACTTGCTGCTCTCGCAGTCGCACAGGAATTCGGTCTGTCAGTAGTGGAATGCCGAGATGCAATTCGAGAGTGGCACGGTGTCAAAGGACGCACAGAGATTCTGCATCTCGGAGGAATCACAGTGATTAACGACAGCTACAACTCGAATCCTGTGAGTGTTCGGGCTGCACTCGAACTTCTAACAATGCTTCCTGCAACCCGTCGCATCGCCATGCTTGGCGACATGAACGAACTCGGTGATGTTGCGGTCAGCGAACACGAACAATTAGGTTTCGATCTTGCCGACTACGCGATATCCAAGGCAATTCTTGTCGGATCGCTTTCTCAGGCTTCGTTCAAGGCGGCGTTGTCTCGCGGAATTGATGCTGTTCACTATTCTTCGTATGAAGAACTCGAACCTCATCTGACGAATCTATACCAAGAAGGTGATGTCGTGCTGATCAAAGCATCTCGCACCATGAAACTTGAACGTGTCGTTCAGTACTTCCAGCAGGCGTTGGTTTAATGCTTTACCATCTGTTTCTCCAACTGCGTGATGTGGTGCCGGGTGCGAATCTATTTCGTTACATCACGTTCCGCTCCGCCGCTGCCGCGGTTCTGGCCCTTCTGATCTCGTTTATCGTAGGTCCGTGGATCATTCGCAAACTGCGCGAGTATCAGATCGGTGAAGCGATTCGTGAAGATGGCCCGAAGTCTCATCTTGCCAAAGCCGGCACTCCGACTATGGGCGGATTGATTATCCTGACCGCGGTGGTTGTACCTACGCTGCTGCTGGCGAACCTGACGAACTTTTATGTTCTGCTTACCCTGATTGCGTTCCTTTGGATGGGTGCCGTGGGTTTTCTGGACGACTATTTCAAAGCGGCGAAAAAAACCAAGAAAGGGCTTGTCGCACGATATAAACTCCTCGGTCAAATCGCACTCGGCTTACTGATCGGGATCTTCGTTCTCGTCTATCCAAGTCTCTTCGGTCGCAATTTTGCCGATAACACGACCCTGACCACACTTCCATTCCTGAAAAACGTCATGTTCAACTTTGGCGTCTTTTACCTGCTCATGGTTGTGATTGTGGTGACGGGAACTTCCAACGGACTGAATCTAACCGACGGACTCGACGGTCTTGCCGTCGGTGTGACGGCAATTGCCGCCGCCGCTTTTGCGGCCATGAGTTACGTGACCGGCAATATCAAGTTCGCCAGTTATCTCAACATCATTTATCTCGACGGCGCGGGCGAACTGACGATCTTCTGCGCTGCGTTGCTCGGCGCGGGTCTTGGATTTCTCTGGTATAACTGTTATCCCGCGCAAGTTTTCATGGGTGATACCGGCGCGCTTGCCTTGGGTGCCGCTCTCGGAACGATGGCCATCCTGCTGAAAAAGGAATTCTTTCTGATCGTAATCGGCGGAATCTTCGTTGCCGAAGCTCTCAGTGTAATCATTCAGCGTATGTATTTCAAATATACCAAGAACAAATTCGGATCAGGGCGTCGAGTTTTTTTAATGGCGCCGCTTCATCATCACTTCGAGCAGTTAGGTTGGCATGAATCGAAGGTGGTAATCAGATTCTGGATTGTGCAGGTGTTGCTTGTGCTCGTCAGTCTTACCATGTTCAAGGTTCGTTAAGTGGATTCGTTTCTTAAGGGCAAGAAGGTCGCTGTTGTTGGCATGGCGCGTAGTGGAATTGGAGCGGCGAGACTGATTCATCGGCTCGGCGGGCACGCTCTGGTTTCCGATATCAAGCCTGCGACGGAATTATCTCAAGTCATTACGGAATTGCATTCACTTGGCATCGAAACAGAAACAGGCAGTCACGCTCGTCTCGCGTCCGGGTCATTCGACTTTGTTGTCCTGTCACCAGGCGTTGTCCCAAACAGGGAACTTCTCTCGGCTTGGGATGTACGCAGTATTCCGATCTGGTCGGAGCTGGAACTTGCTGCGCGGGTCTGTGAGGTTCCTTGGATCGGAGTGACTGGTTCTAATGGCAAGACTACAACAGTCAATCTGATCGCTGACATCCTGCGCGTTGCCGGCAAGAAAGTGATTATGGCCGGTAACGTCGGACAGGCGTGGAGTGGCTTCCTCCCTGCTGATCATGAGACGGTGTTTGCTATTGAGGTCTCGAGTTTTCAATTGGAGCACGCGCCGACCGTGAAACCTCACGTGGGCGTAGTTCTGAACCTGTATGAAAATCATCTGGATCGTCATGCATCCATGCAAGAGTACGCGGAACTCAAATCACGGCTTCTGTCGAATCAGAATGAGCGTGATTTTGCCGTCCTGAATGCCGATGACAAACTCGTGAGCTGTATGGCAGATTCCATCAAGAGCAAAGCCGTGTGGTTCGGCAGCAACGGGACATGCAACTTCTGGCTTGAGGACGATAAGCTAATGACTAAGTCGAATGGCAAGGTGGCCGTTCTTCTCAAGTCTGCCGAACTGCCGCTTATCGGAGTACATAACCGGATGAATGCCCTTGCTGCCGCAGCAGCGGCCTACTCCTTTGGTATCAAACTCGAGCCAATTAGAAACTCACTCCAGCAAGCCAAAGCTGTTGAGCATCGAATCGAATTTGTTGCCGTGAAAGATGGCGTCACCTACGTGAATGACTCCAAGAGCACCAACATGACCGCCACTCTCACGGCACTCGACGCCTTTCCGAAAAACGTGATCTTGCTCTTCGGCGGACGTCCCAAGAAGGAATCTTTCACATCGCTTGCGAAACGCTTTCCGTGCCCAGTTAAAGCCATGATTTACTTCGGCGAGGCTCGCGAAAAGATTCGTGCCGAACTTGCGGCGGATTTGCCCATGGAAGAGACAGACGACCTGCATGAAGCCCTCTTGCGGGCAAGATCAATTGCAAGATCCGGTGACACTGTGCTGCTTTCGCCCGGTTGCGCCTCTTTCGATCAGTTTACCAATTTCGAAGAGCGCGGCAGGATCTACAAGTCTTATGTGAGCGAGCTGTGACCGACTTCAATACAAAATATGCAATCCGCTCCGTGGCACTCGAAAGACGAGCCGGATATGATGTGCGGATTTTTCTCTTAACATTGATCCTGTGTCTCGTCGGAGCCGTTTTCGTCATGACTTCCTCCGCTGTTCATTCCTGGCAGAAGTTCGATGGTGACAGCATGAGCATCTTCTGGAGTCATCTTCAGAAAATCGGCCTCGGAATGTTTGGACTGATTATCTTCTCGTTACTCGATTATCACAGAATTGAGAAGTCTGCGCGACCGTTGATTTACTTTTCGATTCTTCTTCTGATTCTGGTCTTGTTTGTTCCGCAACCTGCGAAGGCAACGGCGCATCGCTGGCTAAGAATCCTTGGGTTCAGCTTTCAACCGGCCGAGTTTGCAAAGTTTGCGCTAATCGTCTTTCTTGCGATGAAGCTCGCGTCACATCATCGGGATCCATTTGCATACGACCGCAAAAAAATCAATCAAGGCTGCCTGCTCTTTTCATTCGTCGTGCTTGGGCTAATTGTGAAGGAACCCAATCTCTCGATGGCACTGCTGGTCATGGGAGTCGTTGCCGTGATGTTGTATTTGTCCGGCGTGAAAGTGAAGCGGCTGCTCGTCATCGGCGGAATTTGTCTTCCTTTCCTTGGGTTGATCGCATGGTACACTGCTTACATGCGGACTCGCCTTATTGAATACGCTGAGGGAATCATGGATCCGCTTCATGCGAGTCATCAGGTCAAACAATCACTGATCGGAATCGGTCACGGAGGACTCACGGGAGTTGGTCTCGGCGCATCAACTCAGAAGCACTTCTTCCTCCCTGAGCCCTATAAAGACTTCATCTTCAGCATTGTCGGTGAGGAGATCGGATTGATTGGCGCCGGGTGTCTGCTGATCATCTTTCTTGCGTTTCTTACCCGTGCATGGCGAGTGGCACGGTTGGCTCCTGATCCGTTCGGTTACTACCTTGCTGCAGGAATAACTGCATCCATTGCCATGTCCTTTGTCATCAATGTCGGTGTGACCATTGGCTTGTTACCTGCGACGGGGCAGCCTTTGCCGTTCATCAGCTATGGCGGATCATCGCTTGTTATGTCGCTGTGTACCGTCGGTGTTTTATTGAACATCTCTCGTCAGATTCAGCGCTATGAGTCCATCGAACCAAGGATGCTCGCAGAGTGA
>JAGVEU010000038.1 GCA_020057985.1 Calditrichota bacterium
CCTCCTGTGTGAATATCAAAAGCCCTGATGGTTTCTTCAGAACGTCGAGTGTCGCAACCGCACCCGTAGAAGCGCATAGCAATGCGCCCGCCAAACAATCCTGAGCATCACTCCGCAAGCATACGGATCATAGATTTGTCATCCTGAACGAAGGTCCTCCGTGGTGAAGGATCTTGTCCAAGCTACCACAGAGCATAGCGGTAGAAGCGAGATCCTTCACTGCTAAGGAAGAATTCTAAATTCCAAATCAGTGGTGTCTCTCCATTCTCGCAAGTTGAACACACGAGTTCTTGTAGGGAAGACCTTAGGCCGCCCCTACGTGCGTTCAAATCAATCCGAGCATGTTTTTCAGAGACTTAAAGCGGGACACCCTTGACTCCAAATTCCAAGTGTATGCGCTGTCATCCTGAACGAAGGTCTTCCGTAGTGAAGAGCCTGTCCGTAGCTTGCCCTGAAGAATGAAGGGAAGGAAGGAATCACTCAGAGTGCGATAGCCCGAGTCGTCGGATTCATTTGGCTACTGAACACCCACAAATATAGTATCCTTTAGCTATTTTGTCAAGCGAGATACACAAACTAAAACAATAATCCATATTGGACACACAAGTCAACAAATGGAGGTTTGCTCGTCTCGCCTCTTCGTTTCCCTCCCCTCCCGCGTAACTCCAATATTCTTCTTTGCACCTTCGCACCAAGCACCTTTTCTCACGATCTCCCAACTCCTTGAAATGGGCGCATTTGTGTAAGAAGGAACGATCCTCGTAATCTCGGCAAGCAAATAGAAATCAGTGCTTTGAAAAAAAACAAGAAATTTCTCTTGACAATGCGAGTCCGGTTCATTATCTTATGGCACGTTTGTTCCTCACCTCGGATTCCGGCAGGGTTGCGCAAGGCCTTAACCCGGCTCGGCGGATAGTTCCGACCTCCTCTTTCAAGTTTCAGGTTTCAGGTTTTCCTCCGCTCCTTCGCTTGCTTTTCCCTCTTCTCTGTGCTATCTTATTTCTCTGGTCTGTTTTGTGCACGAGAGAAAGCCCTATGAAAGCAAATCCGAATTTCCCCCCGTTCATCCCCCACGTAAGCAAACCGTTGAGATGGGTCTGTTGTCTTTGTTTGCTGCTTGTTTATGCGACAGTTGCGGTAGGACAATTGGCCTATATTCCGGAGCAGGTGATTGTGCGATTTGAGAAAGCTGGCACGCTTGCGGACGCGACCTCGCAACTCTACGACTCTCGAATGTCGGCGGAGGAAAACCTCGTGCCCTCGCTGGATATTTTTCTGGTCAAGCTCGTGCCGCAATTGTCGGTGGAGGATGCGCTGAATGATTTGCGCAAGAATCCACGAATCAAGTGGGCACAGGCGGATCATTTTATCACCCAGCGTACGACATTTCCGAACGATCCCTTGTTTGGATTGCAGTGGGGCATGAATCAAACCAGTGACGTAGATATTGACGCGCCGGAAGCGTGGGACTACACCACCGGCGGAACCATGCCCGGCGGCCAGGACATTGTGGTCGCGGTGGTGGACGACGGTTGTCAAATCAGTCACCCTGATCTTGCACCGAACCTCTGGACCAACACGGGCGAGATTGCCGACAATGGCGTGGACGATGACGGCAACGGCTATATTGACGATGTGCACGGCTGGAATGCCTTGAACCAGAACGGAACGATCACCGTCGGAAATCACGGCACGCACGTCACTGGCATCGTCGGAGCTCGCGGTAGCAATGGGCGGATGGTGTGCGGCGTTAACTATGCAGTCAAGCTCCTGCCGGTTGTTTGCGGAAGCACGGCTACTTCTGTAGTTTCCCGCTCCTATAATTATGTGCTGACACAAAAAAATCGCTGGTGGAGTAGCGGCGGCACGCAAGGGGCGAATGTCGTATCTACCAACAGCAGCTTTGGAGTGGACAGCGCCAATTGTGCTTCCGGCGATTTTCCCATCTGGAATGATCTTTACAACTCGATGGGAGCGCAGGGGATTCTCTCGGCAGTGGCAACGGCCAACCGCAATTGGAATATTGACATAACCGGCGACGTCCCCTCCGCCTGTTCAAGTTCGTACATCATCTCCGTGACAAATACCACCAGCACCGATCAGCGAAATAGCGGTGCTGCTTATGGCGCCACCACGATTGATCTGGGCGCTCCGGGAACCGGCATTTTTAGCACGATTCCCACAGATACCGCAGCCTATATGTCCGGAACTTCCATGGCCACTCCGCATGTGGCTGGCGCAATTGCCTTTCTGCATGCCGCAGCGAACCTGAATTTCTACAACTACTACATGGCGGATCGTGCCAATGCCTCGCTCACGCTCAAGCAACTGATCCTGAGCAATGTGGATGTCATTCCGGCACTCACCGGAATTACCGTAAGCAATGGCAGATTGAATCTGTACAATGCGGCTCGTGCATTGCGGCACTACGGTGGTCCACCCAACGATGAGTGTCCGGGCATTGCGATTGCCTCTCTGCCATACACCTACAACGGTACCACTGGCACGGCGGTCAATGACTTTTTCAATTGTGTGGGTGTGAATTCGCCGGATGCTATCTTCAGCCTTGCACTGGCCTGTACCACTTCTGTAACGGTCTCGCTGTGCGGCTCAAGCTACGATACCGGATTGGATATCCGCATGGGAGGCTCCGGTTGTCCGGGCGGCGCATCTATTGCTTGCAATGATGATGCCTGTGGATTGCAGAGTCAGTTGACCTTCACTGCGCAGCCCAATGTCACCTACTACATTGTCGTTCACGGCTATGGAACCAACAGCGGAGCCTACACTCTGAACGTCAGCGGCGTTGTGTATCCTCCCGTAAACGATCAGTGCCCCGGAAGGAGTATTTCGTCGCTCCCTTATTCGGATTCGGGCAACACCTTCTGCGGCAATAGCGATGACAATACCAAGTGTGTCGGCGCCACCACCAAAGACGTTTTCTATACCATGAATCTGGCCTCGTGTCAGACGGTTACCGTTTCGCTCTGCGGCTCCGGCTATGATACGGGTTTGGAAGTGCGTGCCAATGGAAGTTGTCCGGGGAGCGTGGTCGTCGCCTGCAATGATGATTATTGCAGTACCCAAAGTCAGGTGACCTTCACAGCCCAGTCCGGAGTGAATTACTATCTTATTGTTCACGGCTATGGATCGCAGAGCGGCCCGTTTGTGATGAACGTATCCGGCACTCCGTTCTTGGCTCCTAATGACAACTGCCCCGGGACTGTCATTACCGGATTGCCATACGCGGACTATGGAAATACACTTTGCGCAACCCACAGCGTGGGCAATTGTCAAGGATCTGACTTGCCGCCGGATGTCATCTATCCGATAAATCTTGCCAGTTGCCAGACGGTGACAGCAACGCTGTGCGGATCGGGATATGATACGGAGATTCAGGTGCGCACCAATGGGGGCTGCCCGGGCGAGACGATTGTTGCTTGCAATGACGACCAATACTGCGGGCAAAGCTGGTCGCTGCAGAGCACTGTCACCTTTGAGGCTACGAAACAAGTGACCTATTGGATAATCGTAAGCGGATACGGCAGCAGTAGCGGCGCTTATGCACTGTATATATCCGGAGTTCCGTCCGCGCCGGATCATGACCTCTGCCCCGGTCGCACTGTGACAGGAATGCCTTATACGGATACCGGCAACACGACCTGCGCTAACAACAATTATTTCAACTGTGTCCAAGGGAATGCACCGGAGGTAGTATACACCTTCAACACACCGATCTGCCGCGAGGTAACGGTCTCATTGTGTGGCTCCAGTTATGACACCGGTCTTGAAGTGCGAACCGATGGAGCATGTCCCGGCGCAACGATGGTCGCCTGCGAGGACGATAGCTACTGCAACGAACTGCCTACCGCAACCAGCGTGGCCACTTTTCGCGCCAATGCCAATCAGGATTACTTCTTTGTGGTGCATGGCTATTCCGCCGAAGCCGGAGCATACGTGTTGAATGTCACGGCGGAGTATTGCCATCCCACTGGATTGGTTATTCATGCCGTGCCACCAAGAATCTATCTGCACTGGGATGCAGTTCCGGGGGTATCGTTGTACTCTGTCTACCGGGATTCACTTCCCGACGTGGCGATTATTGAAACCAATCATATCGGCGATTCCGACTCCACCGGCTATCTCGATCTGACCGTGCTCGATCTACCGGCGACAAAATTCTTCTACGCGGTGACGGCCGTCATTCCGCAGCTCCTGGCCAAAACTGGAGAAAAGCAGAAACCGAGAAATGAGAAAGTGGAAATGAGAAAAGAAGATGCTGCCAAACCGTCAGAGGTCTATTTGCCGGCTTACAGTGAGGGGAATACGAGGTTGGAAGAGATGCAGAGAAGTAAGCAGTAGAATTCCATGGGCAGGGCTAATTTAGAGAATGGAAAACGGGCAATCCGGTCGGATTGCCCGTCTTTCTGAAGACCTGTTGAGGTGTTCAGCTTATCTCATTAGAACCATTTTCTTGGCGTCGGTGAAGTTTCCGGCGTTGATTTGATAGACATACACTCCGGAAGCGACGGTTGTGCCATGCGAGTCTTTACCATCCC
>JAGVEU010000448.1 GCA_020057985.1 Calditrichota bacterium
GTCAAAGATCGTTCAACCTAATACCCAAAGAACGTAAACCGTTCACCTAACAATGTAGTACTAAGGAAAAGATCAGGACTTGAAAGCCGGGAAGTAATTGAGGACACGTCGCAGAAGTTCGAAGAGAAATTGTGCAGCGGAAGATGGAAAGTCATACAGTAAAGATTGCACAGTCTGCTGTTGATGCAACGCGACGCTACGCGACGTGGAGAAAGCCGCTTATCTTCCGCGCGCTTCAATCCAATGACAACAATCGCACCAAGACCGCCGACGCCTTGGGAATATCGATCCGAACCCTGCGTAACAAACTGCGCGAATATCGGGAAGATGGGATCAACGTGAACTGACTATTTCACGACTGCGGACGAAACAGAAACGCCTCGGGATCGAGGCGTTTCTGGTAATATGGGTTGTCTTATTTCCCTCCGTTCACGGGGGGACGCAGGGGGGTTAGTGAATTAATTTCATTCACGCAACAGATCCCGGACTTGTACCGGTGATAGGAGTGCTCCCTCTCCGTCTCGTGGTAGCAATCCGAGCTTTGAGATAGGTCCGATGTACGCTTCAACTTCATAATACATGCCTGAAGCGAATTGTACAACTCCATGATGGGTATACGTTGTATCTGATGTATAGCCGTGAAAATAGAAGGGTCCTACACTCCCGGGAGAGTAGTATACGAGATAGGCATTCACAGCGATTGCGCATCCCGGAAGAGACTCGGTTACCGGCGACCATGAGATGTGCGCATCACCTCCTTGCGTAGTGAGTACGATTTGAGGCGCTGCGGGCGGATAGTCATAGCAATTGAGAACCGTGATCTTGATCATCGCCGCACCAAGCCAGCGACAGTAGTAGCCGTGTGCCGCCTCGTAACCGCTCTGCACGGCATGATGCGCAATGGATAACTGATACTCTTCACTTGACCAGTCAGCAATGTCCACAGCATCGTACCAGTGAGGTTCCGACACGCTCCAATTCGTCAAGGATGCGATTTGCGCTGAATTGAATTCCCCAGAAGTTGCGAATGTTATGTAGTAGACTCCCGGTTCCGTCGGCGCGATGCGAGATACGGTCGCCTGCTGGGTTGACTGCCCATGCGGTAACCATGGGTGAATAAGAGAGTGAGATGTGTCATGCAGCCCCCAGTTCCACACTAAAGCCAGAGGTGCAACACTGGTGGGAGGTAGTGTATTGTATATATCAAGTGTCAGAGTGCCTGAAATCAATCCTCCCGGAACAACATCGAGTTCAAGAATACCACCGGACGGACTTTCACCATTGAGGCTTCCGCCGGCAAGTTCAACTTGATCAGCAGGATTAGATAGGTCTGGACATTCGAGCACAGTGATTCTTATCATGGCTGCGCCAAGCCACCTGCAGTAGTATCCTTGTACTCCTTCGTAGATTGTGCGCACAGCATGGTTTGCAAGAGCTGATTGATACTCAGCCTCCTGCCAGTTAGCGATATCTGCTCCGTCATTCCAGTGAGGTTGCGCGACGCTCCAGTTCGTGAGGGAGGCGATTTGCGCGGAGTTATATTCCCCAGAGGTTGCGAATGTGATGTAGTATACTCCTGGAATTGCGGGTGCAGTCAGAGAAACGTCTACTTGCTGGGCGGACTGACCTTGCGGGAGCCACGGGTGAACCAGTGAATGGGATTGATCATGCGCTCCCCAATTCCACACCATGGCCAGTGGCGCTACGCTGGTGGGTGGAAGTGTATTGTAAGCGTTAAGAGAAAGCGTACCACTTAAGGCAGATCCCGGCATAACGTATAGATCGAGAACACCGTTGTCTACGCTTATCCCGTTCAAGTCGCCGCTCGAGAGGATAATCATGTCAGGATCTTCAGGCAATTCTGGGCACTCTAATACTGTGATCTTTGCCATTGCTGCGCCTACCCACCGGCAGTAGTATCCATGTGCAGCTTCGTATTGTGTACTTACCGCATGATGGGATACTGATTGCTCATATTCGTCGGCGCCCCAATCCGCGATGTCGGCTCCATCGTTCCAATGAGGCTGTGCGACGCTCCAGTTCGTGAGCGAGGCGATTTGCGCTGAATTGAATTCCCCGGAGGTTGCGAAGGTAACGTAGTATACTCCCGGTATCGAAGGTGCGGTAAGAGATACCGTCGCTTGCTGGATTGACTGCCCTTGTGGCAGCCAAGTATGAACCAGAGAGTGAGAGGAGTCATGTGGCCCCCAATTCCACACCATGGCCAGTGGTGCAACACTTGTGGGGGGCAGGGTGTTGAATACACTCAGAGAAAGTGTACCTGATAGGGGCGCTCCGGGCAAGACGTTCAACTCCAGAATGCTGTTTGTGATCGGTAAGCCGTTGATTTCACCGTTGCTCAAAGTCACTGCATCAAGACCAGTGAAGACATCGGGACCTGTTTGAACAGCCCAAAAGTCATTGCCACCTGTTCCGAATGACTCCGTATTACCGGCGAGAAAGTAGCCACAGTCTCCATTTGAAAGGACAGATAAACAGACTTCTCTTGCCGCTCCGCCATAGGTGCGTGTCCATAGGGTATCTCCGGTATTCAAGTCAGCCTTCACGAGATAGAAGTCACCTATGCCACTCCAGTCGAGATATCCGGCAGCAAGAAAATTTCCATCATCGGTTAGAAAACTACATGTGGCGCGATCACTAGCCTGACCTCCATACGTCTGAGTCCAAAGTGCATTCCCTGCAGAATCGGCTAAGACGACGTAGAAATCATCACTGCCGTTTCCAAAGGATTGTGTGAATCCGGTGAGTAGAATATGCTCCGAATCGGGAAGTTCAATGGCTTCAAAAGCATCCTCGTTTGCACCGCCGTAGAGCTGAGTCCAGACTGGTGCGCCTTCACCACTTACTTTTATTAAAAACGCTTCCATGCTGTGACCTGATACGTATGTGTATCCCGCCACGAAGAATCCGCCATCACTCGATTGTTGAATTGCATTTGGAACGTCATTTGCAGACTGACCGGTGTCGAACGAGCGTGTCCAGAGAGTATCCCCCAGATCATTCATAAGAACGAGGAAGATGTCGAAGTCCGAACTGAGCGAATTCGTAATTCCGGCAATAATATACCGGTTGTCTGACAGTGGGGCTATAGAATACACTGCCTCAATCCCGCTACCGCCCACGGTTCGCGTCCATATAACGTTTCCATCGGGATCTGTACGGACAATCCACATATCTCCATTACCCGATCCGTAGGTGAGAGAGATTCCGGCGAGGAGAAATCCCTGGTCAGCCGTAACAGCAAGGGCATGCATCTCCTCCTCGTCAGCACCTCCGTAGGTCCTTGTCCAGAGTGTGTCGCCGTCGTGATTCGTGCGAACGAGGTAGTAGTCTCGAAGACCTTGTCCAAATGAACTCGTTCCGCCGCCCATGGCAAAACCACCGTCAGGTAGCGCGACAGCATCGAAAAGTTCCTCGTTAGCAGATCCGCCATAAGTTCTCATCCATTCGATTTCGGGATCGGGTTGTGCAAACGCCTGGCCTGCCACAAAGACAATCATGGCAAAAACGATAGTAGTCCGTTTCATGCTTAACTCCTTTTGATAATTTGGTTCATGACTTGAAATATCATCTCTTCCTTAGGTTGGAAGTAGATCGAAACTCTGGTTCCTCGAATAAGCCATAAACAACAAACATGCCGATACTATAAGTATCGGCATTTCAAGAAGTTCGGAGAAGTAGAGGTGTAAAAAACTATAGGATTTCCGCTATAACCTCATGCAGTGTCTTGGAGATTTCCGATAAGTCCCAGTTCCTTCAACTTGGCGTGGACGGTGGTGTAGTGCAGTCCTGCCGCGCGCGAGGCGGCTGAGATATTATTGGCATGCACTTGCAGCAATCTGTTGAAGTACTCGGTCTCAAAGGATTTTTTCGCGGTTGAATAACCGGATGGAGGAGGTGATGTTTCATCTGTTTGTAAACCAAGTTCCCGCTCGACATCTCCACGTTTGATGATGCTGTCTTCGGCAAGAATGCAGAGCCGCATGATCAGTCGTTCGAGTTCGCGCACGTTGCCGGGCCACGGATAACTCATCATGGCTTCAACTCCGCCGGGTTCAACGGTAATCGTGGATAGGTTGTAGCGCCTGATTGAGTTGGTCAGAAAGAATTCGAGCAGGGCACGCACATCTTCCTTGCGTTCGCGCAACGGTGGCACATGAATACGGAATGTCTCAAGACGATAGAGTAGGTCTTCGCGAAAGCTCCCGTCGCTGATGCGCTGCTTCAAATCGCGATTGGTGGCAGCCAAGACACGCACGTCCACCTTCTCGGTGACTCGTCCGCCCACCGGCTCAATCTCACCGGTTTGCAGAACAGTTAAGAGCTTGGCTTGGAGTGGTAAAGGCATGTCTCCGATTTCGTCGAGGAGTAGAGTTCCACCCTCAGCCATCTTGAATCGTCCGGGTTCGTCTCGATCAGCCTTGGCATGACTGCCCTTTTTGTAACCGAACAACTCCGATGTGCCAAGGCTTTCGGTCACAACCGTGCAGGTCACCCGAACGAAATTGCTGCTTCGACGGCGGCTGAGTCCATGAATCGCTCGCGCAACGATATCCTTTCCCGTTCCACTTTCGCCCGTAATAAGTACATGCTCATCCGTGGGAGCTATCTTAACGAGATCCTGCCACAATTTCTTCATGGAAGCGCTATCGCCGATGAGCCCGAATTGCGCGCGAGCGGCATTGGATAGTCCTTCCGTAAGTTCCCATTTCTCGGCAGCGTTCCTAACCGTCACGAGCAGTTTTTCGATATCAACAGATTTCTCAAGGAAGTCATAGGCTCCCAACTTCACTGCCAGTACCGCAGCTTCAATTGTCCCTACTCCGGTGTACATGATGACAGGAACACTTGGACGCTGTTCCTTCATCCAGCGGAGGACCTCCAATCCGCTAAACCCGCGCAGATTAAGGTCGAGCAGCAACACATGTACCTGTTGAGTTTCGAGAATCTGGCGCCCTGTAGTCCAATTGGATGCCGACAGCGCATGGTATCCGGCTGTCTCCAGTGTCTTCGTCATTCGCCGCCGAATAACCTCCTCGTCATCAACGAACAAGATGCAATAGGGTAACTTACTCATGCTTCTTCCTTCTCGGTGGGTAGCAGAATTACGATCGTTGTTCCAATCCCCAAGGTGCTGGAAATGGAGATGGAACCCTCGTGATCTGTGATAGTTTTCTTAACGATGGCAAGCCCCAAGCCGGTTCCCTCCTCAAACCGGCTGAAATCGGGGTCAAACACGTGCGGCAAATCTCCTGTTGCGATTCCGCATCCGCTGTCTTGCACCTCGACCCGCACCATTTGTACTCCGGCTCTGATTTCAGATTTAGCGCGCACTTGAAGAGTACCGCCGTTCTTCATTGCCTTAAAGCTGTTTTTCACCAGATTCTGAATCACGGACTTCATCTGCTTGCGATCACCCTGAATCAGTGGGAAATTCGTTTCGATCTTGGTTTCGATTCGAATCACAGGATCCAGTGAGCGATCAGAGAGTACCTCATGAATCAGATCACTCATCCTGAGTGTTTCCAGACGAAGTGGAACCAAGCCTACGTACTTTCGAAGTCGCAGTGAGGCATCGGCAAGCGTCTCACCGGCGTCCCGAAAATCCCGAAAGTACTCATCATACTCTTCGTTTTGAGAAAGCGTCCGAGACTCCACAAGATGTTTGAGCCCATGCGTTGCGTGCGACAGCACACTGAGCGGATACTGCATATCATGCCCGATGGTGCGTACTACAGCGACCATTGCGCGGGTCTGCTCACGTTCCACTCTTGCCCGATGCATGGCGTGACGCACGCGAATCACCCAGCGACCGGCGAACCAAAGTCCAATGACAAATGCAACACTTCCGGAAACGCTAAGAATCGCTTGAGTAACTTGTTTTCGGCGGAAGTCCGGATAGATTGGATTGGGCTTGAAAACGATGCGGTAAATTCCGTCTGCTCCGGATGTCCATAGAATCGGCCAGCGGCTGCCTTGATGTTGCACGGTCGGCTTGTTCGAGTTAATTGCCTCACGGGAAACAGCAATTAACTTAAGCTCAGCATCATAGACTTTGAGTTTGTCTTTATAAGCGCCAACGAGTTCTTTGCGGCCATCGCGATTGAGATCGTCCGTCATGATAGCGCCATCGAGACGGACCTTTGTATAGAAAAGTTGACCCTGCTCCGAAAACAAACCTACCGTGGAATCTCTCATGGAGAAAAGGCATTGCTCGAGACCGTCGGGTTTCGGATTCCATGCGAAGATTGAATTCTCATAAACTGGATTCGATAGCACAATTTCGTGCTGAATGTGTCCGTCATTCGCCCGGATGGTCAAGAGCCGATTTGGTCCTCCTGCGGCCCAGTTCGTATAGGAGAGGGCAAATATGCGCTTATCCACCGGAATGGTTTGCTTGATTGCGCTTACCATGAATCCTGAAAATTCTCTGTCGCGCCGTATACTCCACAAGCTCTGTCCCGCGTGACTGATCGCTTCAACATAACCATTATCATCGCTCCGATCTTGCCAGACCGCCCCATTATTTGCTCCGTAGCTGCCAATGATAAGATCAAGTTGTCCATCTCCATCCACATCCTCTGTGACATGAGTTTCAGTCTTGCAAGCGGTCTCGTAGTACCAGAGCATCTGACTCTGCCTTAAGTCTACCATCATTACACCGCGAGGAGCCCAACCATGTGGTGAATGTATAGAGAGCCAAACACAAGACGCGGATGTGTTGCCTAACTCGGATTTATCCATGAAACCAAGTCGCGCATCCCATTTACGAGTTCCGCGATTGTGGAAGTCCTTCGGGCTAATCGAGAAGGACGCAGTTCTGTGAAGTTCCGGCCATTTGTACACATGAACTCCTGCCATAGTATCCTCATCAAAAAACACAAGGAGGTCTTCCAAACCATCCCCACTGACGTCAGCGGCGGCGATCTGACTGATAGGCTGCGAGAGGTTGAGCTGACTGATAAGTCCCCGGCCCGTGTCTGCGACAAGTATCCTTGACTCCCAGTTCGAGCCAAGCGTGGGAGGATCGCTGATTGCGAGCGCGACAAGATCACAATCCGCTCCATTAGGATTGTATGCGATTATCGCCTGCCGGGACTCCTTCGGAACGACCACCTCGCGAGTTTTCTCAAGCACAAACGGTGGAGGCGGAATCTCGCAACCCGCGAAGACCCAAGCCGCAAGTAAGAAAACAAACAACAATCTTATCGGTCGGCGTGCAAGAATGCTGCGATTGAGTATGGAATTGGGCACGGAATAATATAGGGATATGAGCGGCGGATGTCAAGGTTTCAGACAAAATATCAAATGAGACATTTGGTGTCACATTAGCAACTCCTCACGATATAGTGAATCTCGAAAACAATCCGATAAAAGATTTCAGCAGGGTTGCGGAAGACCTTAACCCAGCTCGGCGTACATGTCGGAAGGTTTTCGGGAATCACTATAGCGAATGGATAGAGAATGAGGCGGTATCTTGCATTATGCAATCGCATAACAGGGCAAAAAGTGACTACAGAAAACTTTACCTCGAATTGAAGGAAAGATGTTCCTGAGCTTCCGGAAATGAAGGCCGAGATGACTTCTTTATACCAATGTATTTATTGAAGTTGAGAAGAGCCTTCGATGCAAAACTAAAGTTCTTGGCGAAAAGGCACGATACTTGTCCTTATGGCTTCTGCCTAAAACGGCGCCCGGAGAGATTCTATGGAAATAAGTTCACTATTCAAGGCAATGAATGTCAGCGCTTCCGGACTGACCGCTCAGCGAAAGCGCATGAACACGATTGCTGAAAACCTCGCCAATGCCGAGACAACGCGCACCGCCGATGGTGAACCCTATCGCCGGCAACAAGTCGTCATGTCTGAGGAAAAGACCTTTCTACAAAATCTCGAGGCCGAAACTAAAACTCATGATAAACTCGCGCGAACAGAGCACGACCATCTTCGCGGTGAGACCGATGAGGCAGAGACCGACGTGTTCCACGGTGTGACTGCTTCAATCAAGAAAGATCCGATTCCATATCGTGAGATCTATGATCCGAGTCACCCAGACGCCGACGAGAACGGTGTCGTGAAAATGCCCAACGTGGATGTAATCCAGGAAATGACCGACTTGATTAGCGCCGCACGCAACTTTGAAGCAAACGTCACAGCCTTTAACGCATCTAAAGGGATGATGAAAAAAGCGTTGGAACTATAAATGAGAGTCGAAAACCATTCTTCATATCCCAGAGTATCTTCGGCATCGCCCCACACGCAAGGGACGGCCACAAGATACGATACACCGACGAGTGAACTCACCGCTCAAGAAAAGCTGCGAATTGCCCTTGAAGAAAAACAATGGTTGACGGATGGCATTCGCTCTGAGTTCTCCGCTGCCGAGCCGGAGCTGGGAAAAAATCTTGATCTAAGGGTCTAAACCATGTCCTCTATTCCTATCATAAGCCAGAAACTGGGCGCGATTCCCGGGCCGCAGGAAGTTCCATTTATAAAACCGGATGTCAAATCCAATGGCAGCTTCGGCGACACGCTCAAAGAGTTCATCAACGACGTCAACGACATGCAAATCACAGCAGGTGACAAGACCATGAAGTTTGCCACAGGCGAAATCAAGGATCTGCATGAAGTCATGGCGGCAGCCGAAGAAGCGGGCATCTCGCTGATGCTGCTCATGGAGCTGCGCAACAAGGCTCTCGATGGTTACAAAGAACTTATGCGGACTCCCGTCTAACAGTCTGCTCATCATGTCCCTCTTAATCCTCATGCACATTCGCGATGGCTACACTGTTTAGACCCTTTATTGATCTCTGGCAGAGGTTGACCCTCGGACAGAGGGCGGGACTTGTTATTACGCTCGGCATGGTCATTGCCATCGCTGCCGGAGCGATCAACTACTCCACTCGTCCTGTCT
>JAGVEU010000037.1 GCA_020057985.1 Calditrichota bacterium
AAGAAGTGGATTAAGAAAAACCTGCCCGCAGACATGCAGAAAATGGCTGCTCAGCTTAGCGAGATGTTCAAGAATTATGAGTACGGAATGAAACTGGCCAACCGGCAGAGTCTGCGAATCACTCCGCAGGTCTTACAGGCTCCCGACGCTTTCCTCGACAAGATGATCAAGCAGGCGTATGAGGGACGGATGAAGGATGACGGGTGAGGAAAATTCCAAATTGAAATTCAAATAGAGCGGGCGGCCAATTGGCCGCCCGCTTGACATTGGTATCGGGATTCTGGGAACCTGATAAGAGCTGAGTTGCTTTTATCGCAGATTCAACTCGCCGCGCGGACTTCGCAAGGTATCACCTTCTGGACCTTGAAAGATGAGGTCAACTTCCGTGTTCCACAGATCCTGACCAATGCTGTCCACCCACATGAAGGTTAAAGCAAAGGTGTCGGTGACCGAAACTTCCTCCGCCTGATACAACTGCCGAACGTGGTACATGCTGCCTGGGACTCTTTCTACGGGGTGCGGGTAGTAGCAGCCTGGAGTAAGCGGAGGGCTGCCGTCGGGCGGAAACAACCAGCATCCGTCGGTAGGCCCGGTACTACTGAGCCACGCACCGCCAAATGAAATCATCGCACCTCCCGGGACAAAGGGAACAGTAGTCTGCGCATAGGGAACGAAGGGATCCCACACTACTTCGGCATGAATCGGCGGCATGCTGTCGCTGTCCGTCACCGTGAATGTGCGAAACTTAACCGTATCAATGATGATGGGCGGCCTCGGCCATCCTTTACCGCAAGCCATAGCAAGGCCGCATCCCTCCAACCAATCGCCTGTTGACGTCGTAATGCTGTCAATACCACGACGGATTGTGTATGCAGTCGGTAGTGTTCCCGGCCCGGGAGTCCAATTGAGTTCAATCTGCGTTCCTTGGCCGCAGGAATTATGGGCTGCTATAATCGTTAACGAATCCGGTGCAGTCGGCGGGGTGCATCGGAAGGCTGGTGCTGGTGGTGTTGAGATACGAGAACCGCGATAGTTGCCGTCCGGGAGTCCGGAAAATGCCAGCGGTGCAACATACGCCGCATAGCGACCTCCTTGCAGGAGAGTCGGAGAGATGACCGTAGTGGGAACGCAGGTCCCGCTTTGGGAGGTGGATGCAAGCACAATCTGATTGTCGCAGTTGGATACATCTATGATCGCCAACACTACCGGAAAATCCGCCGTGACCGTCCAAGACACTGCACCATCGCAATAGACAGGAAAATACCACCAGTCCGTGTCGCGGGATGGGACTCCGCCCAGACCAACATATGTGAAAACGCGGCCATGATCTTTATTTTAAATCCAAAATGCCCGTCCCTGGACGTTGAATTTCGGATACTCGCTGTTGCACCCGCCGTTCGGATCCGAAGCGGCATGCGTGGAATCGTGAGCTTCCGGATACTCTGTAGCGTCACCGGGCTGCACTTCTGTAACGCACGGTCCGACATCGAACATATTGAGCGTGTAACTTCCGGCTGAACTGCCCCAGCCGTCCACAATAATGAAATAGGTGACGCCGGAATCGAGCACGGCAAAGATCGAAGATTGCAGGCCCTGACACGCGGGGCCGTTGTCATCATTGCAGGCGACTTGCGTAGTACCGGGGCACGCGCCATCTCGGCGCAGTTCCAGCGCCGTATCGTAGCCGCTGCCACAAAGGGATATCATGACTCGTTGATTCGTTATTGTTGTATATGTATAGATGACATCTGGAGCCGTGTTCGAGATGCAAGTCGTGAAATTGTTGGCTCGCCCCACCGTCGTGCCGCTATCAGTGAAACGGTACGGAGGGAAATGCGGTACGTCTGTAGGCGGGCACGCATCGTTACCCTGATCGAGGGAGCCGTGCGAATCTCTTGCGAAGTTGTTTGCCGCTTCGTTCAGCAATCGAACATATACGGGATCATTCGGATCCAAAGTGCCGGCGACTTTAGCCGCAGAGACATGGGCCAATTCAGGGTCCATGGTGGATATGTTTGCATCGAGCAGCGATGCTGCTTCGACTTTCATCTCTGGTGCGGGTTCTGAAGCCGCTTCTGCGTTGCTCCGGGAAGTTGTTACGAAAACTGCCGTACTGCTTATGCAGACGACTGCCATTATCGTAAACATTGCGAGAAATATTCTCGTGCCGATTCTCCTTTGAAGAGGTTGGTTTGTGGGTGATCTGAGGCTATTAAACAGAATGATTGAATTATTAGTCTGAAAACAATAACAGCCGAGCGTGGGGCAGCCATCGCGGGCTGCCCTACGCCGATTTGTTGCGTTGCGCTCATGCTCACTATAGCTTATGGAATCACTTCAGCAGTAGCATTTTTTTCTGCGCCGTGAATCCATTATCCGTCTCCATCTTGCAGAAGTAGAGGCCCGAAGGCAGACCTGTCGCATCGAAGGTTATGCTGTGACGACCGGCGCTTGCATTACCGCTAATGAGTGACTTCATCTCCTGACCAAGCATATTATAAACCCTAATTGCCACGACACCTGCTTCCTTCATGTCGAACACGATTTCTGTACTCGGATTGAAAGGATTGGGGTAGTTCTGATGCAGGGAATACTCGGTGACCATGGCGTGTGACTCAGAAGGTGTTGCACTCACGCTGCGCAGTTCCTCACGATTGCCGTTCAGGGCAACGGCGACGAGAGTGTAGGTGTGAGTCGTGCCGTTAAGGGCTTGGTCATCGGTCCATGCGTAGCTGTGCTGTGCAGAGGCGAATCCTGCTGCTCCTACAACTGCCACGCGACTTCCATCGCGAAGGATTTCAAAGTGAGCAAGGGCAGTCTCGGACGTGGTGATCCAATTCAACAATACGCTGTTGTCACCGGCTGTGGCGGTGAAACTGCTGAGTTCTACCGGCAAGACGAAGTCGAGATGGACACACACGCAGCAGCCCGTTGCGCCTGACGCAGCCGAGAGGGTCGCAGTATAGGCATTGTCGCTTGCGCTAAAAACCCATGCGCCAAGATTCCATGCGCTGAGCGGTTCACATTGCGGATCACCGCAATCTATGCAGCCGGATGTGATGGATATTACAGGGAGATTGGTCGCGTTCGTCACAGGAACGATGAGCTGCGTAATCTGAGATTCCGTCAAGTGAGCGCACGCATGCGCAGTCTGCTGTCCCGGAAACTGCGGATTGTCTGGAGTGAGGATAACCTGCGGATCAGGAATGCACTGCGCAGAAGAAGGTTCGCAAGGACAAGAGCCCGCTTGAATCGGGAATGCATTGACGGTATGCGGATTGCCATTGTCCTTTGCCCATAAGAGGCAAGTCCCCGGCGGAAAGCCAGCGGGATCACACTCGCACTCGATGCCTTCAACTAATGAAAGAGAGGCCGTCGAAATGGTTTGAATGGGCAATCCGCCGGACTTATTGTGCAGGGTAATTACTTCTGCTCCGATTCGAGCAGCCCAGATGCCATAGGGCGAGGCGCAGATCCCGCTGATGTTGCCCGGATTGCTTGCGTTCATCGGAAGAGAAATGCTGCCGATAAATGCGCCGTTCGTAGTGTAATGCAGAGCATAGTTGTTTTGATCCCAAGACAGCCAGATCGAGCCGCCGGGCCAAGTCGGATCAGGATCGTACGCCAAGCCGTCTGCTCCGCCATAGGGCCAACCGGGTTCCGAAACATTGAATTGCCATGTGCATAGTCCTGTAGGTGTAATCATGTACACGCCGACCCCAAGGCCGATGGAAGGCCAGCAGCAGGCTCCCCACAGAATGTTATTAGTGGCATCCCACGAGATCTCGTCAATCACGACGGGGTTGTTGGCCGCGTCTCTCGTCGGAAAATTGGTGACCGGGTCGCTGGGATAGTTGTTCCAGACGTACAGCGTGGACCCCGCAGTGAAGTACATGTTGCCGTCGCAATCCACGGCCAGCGAAATCCCATGCGGTATGCCCATACTCTGAACGTCGAAACTGAGAGAAGACGCACCGATATAATCGAGGTGGACACATGCACAGCAGCCTGTTGATCCGGATGATGCGTACAGAGTCGTTGTATAGCTGTGATCACCAGCGTTGAATACCCAATCGCCAAGATTCCAGTCGCTAAGTGGATCGCAATCGGGATCACCGCAATCCACACAGCCGGATGTAATGGAGATGAAAGGGAGATTCGTTACGTCGGCAACAGGAACCACAAGCTGCGTAACCTGTGTTTCTGTCAGGTGAGCGCACACTTGAGACGTTTGTGGCCCCGGAAACTGCGGATTATCCGGAATCAGAATTACCTGCTGATCGAGAATGCAGTTTGACGAAGATGAATTACAGATCCAGGAATCAGCTCTTAATCGAAAGTCCTGAAGACCATAGTTCAGTGTGCGAAGTTCAGATTGCCATAGAACATCTATTCCATTGGGATGCAGAATTTCGAGATAGATTCGGAAAGGCAAGGCAGGGTCTGGGGTATAGGTTCCTTCCAGCCGCCCACGACAGCCCAGGGCGATCTCAGTCGCAAAGGTGCCCGGCATATTCTGAAAGGCGGCACCATTGACGGGGAACTGGTTATAGTTCCACTGTTTAGAGCCTGTACCAACCGTCAATAGTGGATCCAATGCGCCGGGGCCGTCGAGATCCTGATCCCACTTTATCCAAATCGGAGTGCCGTCGGGAATCGCATTGGTGCCATCGTACGGTTGGCAATCTGTGGTCAGTTGTCCGTCTATGGTGTAGATCAGTACGGACGCAGGTT
>JAGVEU010000218.1 GCA_020057985.1 Calditrichota bacterium
GATCGAAGAAATTGACAATCTGCTGAAGGGAATTCACGCCGATCCGGCGGTCTTTCTCGGATACAGTCTCGGAGGATACGCAGCGCTTGCCTACGCTTTGCGAAATAGCAATCGAGTGGTTGGAATGTGGCTGCATTCGACAAAGTTCTATTGGTCGGGAGCGGAAGCGGAAGATATTGCGGCCGGTCTGACGCTTGAGTATCTGCAGGAGAACAAGCCTGAGTGGCTCGAATCCTTACAGGAAGCACATGGTGATAAGTTGGAAGCGATTCTGCCGTGGCTAAACAAGTTGGTCATTAATCTTCCGGATACCGGACTCACGGAACTGGAGCTTGAAGATGCAACTTTTCCGGTGATGGTGTCCGTCGGTGATCGCGACGAACTTGTTCCGGTTAGCGAGGCCGTGGATTTATATAAGTGCCTGCCGCAGGGGCAATTGACTGTTCTTCCTGACACGTACAACCCCCTTAACTCAGTGCGTAATCATGTATTTTTGCCAATCTTCCACGACTTCATGAATCGCCTTGCTTAGGTAAAGGACGTCGGATGAAATTCCTTGCCCCCAAAGCCCAATTAAACCTCCGGTCGGGAACGGCTGTCCAATGGGTGAAATCGGACAATCAACTTCTTGAGGTGAAAAAAATGAAAGCGAATAAGTTATACATCCTCCTACTGTTGGGAATACTGTCTGCAACCACTGTTGTTGCAGCGCCACGGTACGGTCAACGCAACTCCACTGACCCAGTCAAAGACCTCGAGCGTGTCCATGTTAAAGGAAAGGTTGAAGCCATCACCGGGCAAAAAGCTCTGGTGGTGACGGATCAAGGTGATAAAGTCACTGTGCATTTGGGACCGCAACGGTTTTGGAGAGAGCGTGGTTATAACCTGCGATCCGGAGCCTCGATCGAAGTCTCCGGCTGGGGCGAACTTTATGATGAAGATGGCGGCTATTGCTACGCTGCCGAGATTCGAGGCAACGGATTTTTCTTCGATCTTGCGGACAGTCGTGGCTATCCTCGATGGATGGATGACGAGGAGTACGGCGATGACTGGCGTCCCTCGCTGGACCGATGCGAAACCTACTATGGAGCCCCGCCGTGGTACTGGGGTCCGCCGCCAAGATACTGGCATCGCCCGCATCATCAGCACTATCGTCCGCACTACGGCCCGCGTTTTGGAGGGCGCGGGGGACACCATGGACATGGTTGGCGGTGAGCGGGAACGTAAGTGGAGTTCACGGAGGCTCGATAATGCGATCATTGTCGAGCCTTTTTTGGCGGCGTATTTGAGATGGCGGTTCTGGGATAATTCCAATTTGGGATATTCCAAATTCGGTTTTATCTTGAGATGTGCCTTCCTCAATCTATTCCCCAGAATACAAAGGATTCCTTAAGCGTCTACGCAAAGCGAGGCTTGAAGCTGGTCTTACGCAGAAAGAGGTTGCCTCACGCCTTCGCCGTCAGCAATCATATGTCTCCAAATGCGAATCAGGAGAACGCCGTGTAGACGTCGTAGAACTCACTAAATTCGCTAAAGTCTATGGGAAACCAATTATATACTTCATTCCTGAACAAGGGACTAAGGAATGAAGCCGATAACTCGATTCGTAGGACTCGACAGAGCTTTTTGGGCGAACATCAAGCTGATTTCTGAGACTCTGGGCTATTCAAAACGATCCAAGGGGAAGGATGAGGCGAGGGCACTCCGCCGCTATGCACTTGAAGAAGTCAGCAACTGCTTAGCTCAAAGAGGCTTGTCCACAAGGCACAATTTCGTTTCCGAGCCACCATCAGAAACTGACTTCGGTAAACTCCTGTGAGTATCTTATTCTGAGGGCTGAAGTTATTGAGACGCAGGTTAAACCGAATCTTATGGACCGAGATGCAGCGGCAAAGGAGTTCAGATCCTTGCATGAAAATCTCAAACCCAAATGCGTGTTGCCACTCAACAAACAGAAGGGAAAGAAGCGCCATCCGGCATATCTCGTTGGCATGGTAAACATGCTGACCGAGTACGCTCTTGAGGGGAAAACATTCGATGATGATCCGCGAGGATTGACCGTTGTAACCAGAGATGGAATGCCCCTGCGCACTTTTTCGCGCTGGATGGATGGAGCGTACCCAAGCCTCGTGGATCCAATTGCTGTTTGGGAAGTAAAGGAATACTATGGAACGACGACTTTTGGAAGTCGCGTAGCGGATGGAGTTTATGAGACGATGCTCGACGGCGAGGAACTTGCAGAACTCCAAGCGACAGAAGGCAAAAAAGTGCTTCACTACCTGATTGTGGACAACTACTTCACGTGGTGGACTTGCGGTCGTTCGTATTTGTGTCGCTTAGTGGACATGCTTAATGTTGGATTAGTTGACGAAGTGATTTTTGGACGAGAAGCGCAGACTCGTTGGCCGGAAATAGTAAGAAGTTAGAGATGACATTGCGCATTAGTCACACTGTTATGTTTCCTTTCCTGGGATTCTTGCGAACCAGGAAGACATAGTATGGCAACTCAGATTACATTGCTGGACGCTTTTGAAGGGCGGCACCATACAGCCACTCGGTTCTCCTTACAGATCCTAAAGTGGATAGGAAACAAGCAGCGGTTCGCGCATGAGATTATCTCCTATTTTCCGCGGAATTTTTATAGGTACTTTGAACCATTCTTGGGCAGTGGAGCTGTTTTAGGTACACTCGCTCCGAGGAGTGCGGTTGCTTCCGATATTCTCGAACCTCTGGTTGGCATCTGGCGCCTGCTTTCTGAGAATTCAGAACAACTCTTGACCTCTTACACAGTTCGCTGGGAAAAGTATCAGATCGTGCCTCAAGAAACGTACGAACAAGTTAGGCAAAGTTTCTACAGAAACCCTAATCCCGAAGATCTTTTCTTTTTGTCGCGATCGTGCTATGGAGGTGTCGTACGATTCCGAAAAGATGGATACATGAGTACCCCTATTGGAGTCCATGCTCCTGTTTCTCCCTCATCCATTCGAAAGCGGATAGATGTGTGGCGAC
>JAGVEU010000344.1 GCA_020057985.1 Calditrichota bacterium
GGCAAGACGCATCTGGCGATCGCCCTGGCGATGTCGGCCTGCGCGCAGGGGCGACAGGTCCGCTTCAGTTCGGTCACCCAACTGGTGACGGTGTTGTTGGAAAAGCGCGAGGCGCGTTCGCTGGAGAAGTTCCATCAGCAACTGGAGCATTATCATCTGCTGGTCTTGGACGAACTGGGGTATGTGCCGTTTTCGAAGGTGGGCGCCGAACTCTTGTTCGACGTAGTCAGTCGGGCTTATGAGCGGACGAGTCTGATCGTGACGACCAATCTGCCCTTTGCCGAGTGGGTTGAAGTCCTGGGCAGTGAGCGCTTAACCGGTGCCTTGTTGGACCGCTTGACGCACCGGGTTCATATCCGCAGGCGAACGGAGAAAGTTACCGCCTGAAAGAGGCCAAAAGACGAGGAAAAACTACCCCAACGTCCCAAGAAAAATGAACCAACTTGACTATCAACAACGGATGTATTACATTAATAACGAGGTGCAGCACTTTTCAACCGCCGTTTACATGACACCGGGTACATCTCCATTTCGTGCGCGGGGTAAGATTGCAGACAATGTTGGAGATCTTCAATCGGTACTGCGTCTTGAGAAAGCCAAGTCACCAAGGATTGAGATTGCAAGATCACCGGCATCCGATTGTGAATCTCTGCCATAAGTTCGTTCGGTTCGGTGGTGATAATCGCGCAGGACGTCATACAGATTCTCCACCTATTATATGAGGGATTGAGTCAGATTTGCTTTTTCTTGACTGAGATGTCCAGAACCCCTTGCTTTAATAGTTCAATTGGATTAAATTAAACGTTTTGGCCAGTGTGCCTGCCCAAAGCTCACCCTTTCCCTTTGTGGTCGGCGATACCTCCTCGCGTTCAGAATAGAGAAAATCGTCAGCAATGAAAATCGCAATCACCGGCAAAGGCGGCGTTGGTAAATCTACGATAGCGGGAATTCTCACTCATCTTGCGCACCGTGATGGGAAGACAGTCTTGGCGGTGGATTCTGATCCTGATGCAAACCTTGCGTCAGCACTCGGAATTCCGGAGGACGAAAGTCGCAAGATCATTCCGATTACAATGCGAACCGAACTGATCGAAGAACGAACAGGCGCAAAGCTGAAACAGTTCGGTCAGATCTTCAAGCTGAATCCCGATGTTTCGGATGTGGCTGAACGATTGAGCTACGATTTCAAGGGGATTCATCTCATCGTACTCGGCGCGATTGAGGCGGGCGGCTCGGGCTGCGCCTGCCCGGAGAATATCTTTCTGCGCAACTTGCTGTCGCATATCATTCTCAAGCGTAACGATTTTGTGATTGTGGATATGGAGGCGGGAATTGAGCATCTGGGGAGAGGGACTGCCCGTGGTGTAGACCTGATGATGATCATCGTGGAACCGACATCGCAAAGTGTCGGCACGGCTCGCACTATTACCCATCTCGCGGAAGAAATCGGAGTTACACAGGTCGGATTTGTCGGGAATAAGATCGCTTCACCGGCAGATCAAGAATATCTTTATAAGCAAATAGGCGCTGAACAATTCCTTGGATTCATTCCGCATTCATCGCAAGTGGCGCAGGCGCATCGCGAAGGAATATCCCTCTTTGAGCATTTGGATGATAGCCTGCTTGGTGCTTTTGAATCGGTGTACTCTAAGGTTCTGTCATGGCAAAAATAAGTGCGGTTGCAAATGAATTTTGAAGCTTCGCTCGCGGCAACATCGGTCGGCAGTTTTCCCCACAAAGATAGTGCGGCCGCATGTGACTTGGTGCTGGATTGTTTTCCGCAAGTTCCGAGTTGGCCTCAACTTCCAGCGGCCAGACTGCTTGAGCAGATGGAGATTCAGTATAGTGAGGGGCTGCCCTGTATCGTTGTTGATGACGAGCGGGAGCGGATGTATTTTGACACAAGCCGGGAGCATACCGCTGAGCTGGAGCGTTTCTATGAGAACTTTCTGGCTGAGAATTTCGACTATTTTGCCATTTCCCCGAAATATGCACGCGGACTTCACAGGATGGCGGAACAACTGTCCCTGAACGGACAACAGCAGATGAAGTATTTCAAGTGCCAGGTGACCGGACCGGTCAGTTTTGGTCTGAGCATTGTGGATGAAAACAAGCGCGCCATCTATTACAACGAGATGTTCCGCGACGTGCTGGTCAAAGGCATGGCCATGAAGGCCCGGTGGCAGCTCCGTAAATTCAGATCCGTTTGCGAGCGGAGAATCTGCACTGTGGATGAGCCCATTCTCTCCGCGTTTGGATCTTCTACCTATGTGAGTGTATCGCGCAATGACGTGATTTCATATTTGCATGAAATGGTGGATGCAATTCATGCGGAAGAAGCGCTGGCGGGAGTTCATTGCTGCGGAAATACGGAGTGGACGATTCCCATCGAAGCCGGAATGGATCTGCTCAACTTTGACGCTTACGAATACGGTGACTCCATTCTACTTTATCCGGAGCAGATAAAATCTTTTCTGGAGGCTGGCGGAATTCTCGCGTGGGGGATTGTGCCAACGTCCGAGCAGATAGAACAACACACGGCTGCTTCGTTAATGGAACGTTTCGAGGTTCTGGTGCAGCGCTTGGCAGCTAAAGGTATTGATCGCGAGTTAATTCTGAAGCAGGCGCTTGTTACGGCGAGTTGCGGAACGGGAACTGTACCGATGGAAAGAGCCGAACGAATTGCGCGTACAACAAAACAGCTTAGTGATCGTTTGAAAGACAAATATGCCTGATTCCCTGAGAACCACTAATCCTACGGAAGAAACAAGAGAAATCTTCTGCCGAGTGGATCGCTGCCTTGGATGCAGATCCTGTGAAATCGCCTGCGCACTTTCCCATTCGCTGACGGGTGAACTCGTCTCCACATTTCAGGAACACTCGCTGCCGGTTCGGAGGATCCGAGTTCATGGTCTCGGAGTAACAAGCACGTTCACCCGCCATCGCGTCATTGCGCTTCAATGCCGTCACTGCCATGAACCGCTTTGCGTGGACGTTTGCATCGCCGGTGGCGTAACGAAAAACGAGATCACAGGCTTAGTAGAGTTCGACTCGCAGCGTTGTGTCGGATGCTGGTCGTGTACAATGGTCTGTCCTTACGGCGCGGTAGTCCGCTTGTCCGGCTCAGGTATTGCGGTAAAGTGTGATCGGTGTGATGGACAGGACGCACTCGCTTGTGTGAGTGCCTGTCCAACCAAAGCGCTTGTATTTTGCACACTCGCTGAGTTCCTCCAAATGACGACAGCAGCAGAATGAATTATCTCATCATCGGCAGTAGTGCAGCAGGTATTGGTGCAGTAGAAGCAATCCGGAAATACGACGGACAAGCTTCGATAACGGTTGTTTCTGAGGAGACTACGCCGCTGTATTCCCGATGTCTGCTTTCCTACTATCTTGCCGGTTCTGTTGACGTGATCGGCCTCGCCTACCGAAACGCGGATTTCTTTCGTGAGATGAAGGTGAATGCCTTGTTAGGCAGGAGAGTGGAATCTCTGAATGCTGCGCGGCAGTCGGTGTTGTGTCATGACGGAACCGAAATAGACTATGACAAGCTGCTGATTGCCACAGGCAGTTCGGCGAAAATCCCTTCCATGATTCCAAAGGGAACAAACGGCGTTTTTGTGCTGCGCTCGCTGAACGATGCCACTGCCATCAACAGCAGAATCAGCACAGCCAAACATGCTGTTGTTGTGGGCGGAGGATTGGTCGGATTGAAAGCTGCATTTGGTTTGAAGAAGCGCAGTCTGTTAGTTACCGTTGTTGTCCGCTCCAATTATGTGCTTTCCCAGATGATTGACTACGATGCCGCGCAGATTGTCATGAAGAGACTCCGGGACTATGGCATCACTGTGCTGATGGGTTCCGATTTGACGACTGTGCAAACCAACAACAATAATCTCATTGGTGTGACACTTGAAGGCAAAGAGAAGTCGTTACCCTGCGAAATACTTATTGCTGCAAAGGGCGTGGAGGCGAATCTCCAGATGCTTCGAGGTGTCGAAGCCCAATGTGGTCATGGAATTATCACCGATTCTACTCAGAAAACCAATCTTGAGAATGTCTATGCCGCCGGCGATGTTGCAGAAACGCTGGATATCGCCACCGGCGAACGCACAGTAAATGCGCTCTGGACATGCGCAGTGCAGCAGGGGAGAACTGCGGGATGTAATATGGCTGGCAACGCTCGTCAGTATGACGGTTCTTTGGGGATGAACTCCATCAATTTCCCCGGTGTGGATCTTATATCCTTTGGCATCGTCAAGCCCCCAAAGAGTGAAGATTACGAGGTGCTTGTGGACAATCGTCCTGAGACTGGCATCTACAAAAAGATAGTTCTTCAAGGCAATCGCATTAAGGGGATGATCCTCGTAAACAAGATTGATACGGCGGGTCTGCTGCTCAAACTGTTGCGCGAACGAAGTGATGTTTCAAATCTTAAGAACGAACTGTTGAGCGATCACTTCAGCTATGCAACAATTCTGGCCAAGCAAGGACAGCAGGAATGGACTCGGTATTTGACAGCCTCCCGAATAACCGGAATCTGACACGATGAATGAAAAAGGCAATAAGAACTTCACTCCACTTCCCATGTTGAATTCCGCGCAGATAAACGGAATCGGCACTGTATGGGAGCGCCAACAAGCGATGGAACCTGCCTGCGGCTTTGGTGAGCTTGGAATATGCTGTCGAAACTGCAACATGGGGCCGTGCCGCATAGATCCTTTCGGCGAGGGACCGCAAAGAGGTGTTTGCGGTGTCAAAGCCGAGGTCATTGCCGCAAGGAATTTTGCAAGAATGATTGCCGCCGGTTCGGCCGCACACTCGGATCATGGTCGCGATGTTGCTCATGCTCTGCTCGCCGCGGTGGAACATCCCAAGTCCGGTTTTCAGATCAAGGACCCGGCGAAGCTGATGAAAGTCGCTGCGCTGTACGGTATTCCAACTCAGAAACGATCAGTTGAAGAAATTGCTAGGGCGGTTGCTCATGCGGCGATTGCCGAATTCGGTCGTCAGGATGGCGAGAGTGGTTTCATTCAGCGCGCGCCGCAAACCCGCCGGGATCTGTGGAAACGGCTTGGAGTTACGCCTCGAGGAATTGATCGGGAGATTGTCGAACTGCTGCATCGCACGCACATGGGAGTAGATCAGGATCATCGCAACATAATGCTACAGGCTTCGCGGGCAGCATTGGCAGACGGTTGGGGCGGTTCGATGATTGCCACGGAGTTGCAGGATGTGCTGTTCGGCACTCCGACGCCCATTCGCGGCAAGGTCAATCTTGGAGTGCTTTCGCATACCGGCGTCAACATCGTTGTTCATGGTCATGAACCCGTGCTCTCCGAGATGATCGTACTGGCGGCACAGGATCGAGAATTACTGGAACTAGCCCGATCACAA
>JAGVEU010000496.1 GCA_020057985.1 Calditrichota bacterium
AGGTCAAACTGCATTTCGATTCCCCACTCGAATATCAGCGCAGCATCGAGAACAACAACCTCTGATTTCGAAGCTGAGACCAATTGCTGCCACAACGAGAAAATCCCGGGAAACGTCAGTTGCGTGAGCCACTTAACATCCTCATCCGATTGAAAGACCATCTCGCCCAGAGCCTTGCGCTGCAATTCGCCTGAAGCCGAGAAAACTTGATCTCCAAATTTCGATCGAATCTCTCGAAGTAGTTCTATAGACTCATCCAACACACGCTTACCCAATTCGTCGCCGATAATGATCTCCGCTCCAAATTCAGATAGCATCGTTGCAACGGTGGACTTGCCCGATCCAATTCCGCCGGTGAGTCCGATCAAGTAGGGTTTCATCAACGCATAAGCGCTATCTTGCCGCGCTTGGTCTGGTCGTTCGCCTCTATCGTATAAAGATATACTCCACTGGCGACTTGCTCATGATCTTCATTCTCCAATTCCCAGCGCGCGGCTCCTGTGAAGTTACTGTGTTCGATCTTCTTCACTAAAGTCCCGCGCAGAGTGAAAACCCTGATCGTTGCCTGCCCCGGAAGGCCTGCAAAATAAACGCATTGCTCGCCATTCGGCCCAACACCCTTGTAAGGATTCGGGAACACAAAGGCATCGGAGATCGAACTCGCGGCGCCACCAAGCACCAAGTACTCGGCGCTTCCTGTTGAATCCAGCGGAAGTCCATCTTCGCCATAAATTCCCACAAGCTTTAGGCGGGCGGGAATTCCCAGAGAGCCAACCGGATAGCGAGGATCGAGAGCGACACGAACTCGGCTGCGATCCGCCTCCAACGAATCAACTGCAGTGACTCGGCGATGTTCGTCTTCGACAAAGACATAGTGGGAAACTTCCATGACTGAGTGAGACATCGGCTCCGAGAATGCTATCTCAACTTGAGATGCGCTCACTCCGCCGAGGAGACGATGAAAAACAACACGAGGCAGAACGACAACAGTATCAACGACCTCAAAGACTATAGTGGATTCCGGGCCGGGTAGTCGTGATCCTTGTGCATCTCTCAGCTCAAGTAATGACAAAGAGTACCATCGTCTTTGAAATCCGCCGTCGAAAGCCAGAAAGATCACTCGCCCACCTTCATCAGGAGTAACAATCGCGGGCATTCGCAAATCGTCAAGCCGATAAGCACGTTGCTCAAGAGATGATGGGCCCATGGCCTCCGAAAACCGCAGTCTGACGAAATGAGGTCGTATGAATTGCGCAGTGTCCACAGCGGCCGGCGGACTGTTCGCCACCACCACCTGATAATTAGAGAGAGCGCTGATTGAATCGTGATAGCTCCAATTGACACTGGCGACCGCATACGTATAGGCAGCATTCTCTTGCACTCCATCCAGCACGATGTGGGTATCTATAGTACTCGCAATCCACTCAAAATCGGGGAGAGACCCGGATCTGTAGACGCGAAAGCTGTCGGCCTGTGCCTCACGATTCCAAGCGAGTGAGATCGCATGAGTTCCGATTGGCTCACCCGTCAGATTCAATGGCGGACGAGGACGCTGACCTGAAGCTGAAGCCGCCTCCACTCGCAGAAACTGAGTACCATCGGAGAAGAAGAACTCATTCACGCCATCATGATCCCAATCTGTCACGAGTGAAATATTGGATGCAGACGGTGAGTAATACCAGCGTGGCACGTATCGCCCGGTTATGTGATCGTAACTAATGACATAGAAATCCGGAAATGCCGAAATGAGAATGTCCGCTGTACCATCCGCGTCAACATCACCCACAGTAACGGAGGCTGGATGATCGAACGAGTTTTCATTCCCAAGAATGAACACAGAATCAACAATAATAAAATTGTTATCTGTAGCTCGCTCGAAAATGAAATATTCCCAATGCCGGCTGCGAATTTGGCTTTCAGTGCCACCGGCGCTGCTCGAACCACATCCCGCAATAAACTCCAAGTCCCCGTCACCATCGAGATCGCCCTTATCCAGCCATGAGGTTGCATCATTCTGGGGAAGCCGGTAGCGCCATTTTTCCAGCGGATGTCCGCCGTCATACTCACAGAAAATTAAGTCGCCATCATAGTCACCGTACAGAAAGTCAAGCAAACCATCGCGATCAAGATCACCGATCAACACCCGCGGCGCTCCAAGATTGTTAGCGCCAAACGTGTCATTGGGTAGAGTATCCCGCGCTGTCAACGAGTAATTCGACCCAACTTCAAAGATCACGTATCGTGGACGACTTTGTCCATCTGCGCTTGTGTTCTGTCGAGCAATAATCTCACCATGTCCGTCATTCGGATCGAGATCCAGAAAATTAGTTCCAATGAAATTCAGTGTATCTTCAAACACCAGCGAATCAAAAGTACCGCCTCGCGCGCGCTGCTCCCAGATGCGAGTTTCTTCAAACCGCCGAGCCATCATTTCTAGCAGCGAATCACCGTCGGCATCTCCCAAGTCCTGCGGCAAATGAATGCTGTAATTGTCATGCGCAGAGTCGAAATCACTGCCATTCCATTCGTAATTGCTCAGTGGACTCAGCACTCCATTCGCATCTATCGGCGCCAACCAAACTTCAGGCTTGTTGTCAAGATCATAGTCTGTGACGAACGACCCAAGATAGCCATTAGGCAAACTGGTCACAGAACGAGTCCAGAGATTCGAACTGAAGGGCGGAGTTTCCACTGAAAACATAAACGATTCCGACCATGTCGCCATTCCTGCCTGATTCTCCAGTCTCACCCGGCATTGCCACGTACCTGAGTAATCCAATTGCGAGAGAAGCGCCGTATGGCTTTTCGACACATAGCCGAAATCCTCTCGAGCAGAATCACCGGCGGCATTCGTCAGTATCAGAGTAGCATTCGTGACCTGATTGGACCATACTTGCACAAGATCCCCGTAGGTGTCTCGATCCAACATTCGACGCACGCGCAGACTGTCAATTTGCGGAGCGGAATGCTGAACGTAGAGATGCGTATTCGCCACGGAAGTCTCGCCACTGATTCCATGCACCTCAAGTCGGACAATAAGAATGGTGTCTTGTGCCGGAGTATCAATAAAACCTATAGAGTCCCCATGGACGCGTGAAATACCCTGTGCAACAAAGTTCCATGGGCTTGGATTTTCACCGAGACCATAGTACAACTCCCAATGGTCGAAGGCCGCGCCCAGCGCCTCCCCTCGGACTGCAAATCCTTCAGACACTCCCGCGTCGTTCTCGGGCGATGTAATCCGTGCCACAACATCCGATCCAAACTGTGCTTGCTCCACGGCTCTTCTGGCATTGATTCGTCCGTGAGAAGTCAGCGAGTCCCACCCCGGTCGTCCAATGTCATCAGCGGTGCTACGAATCAACTGTTTCACGTCTGTTGGCAAGAGCCCTGCATTTACAGAAAGCACCAGCCCCGCCAACGCAGCGACTTGCGGCGCGGCATAACTTGTGCCGCTCGGAAAACGCCATTCACCGCACTCGCCACCGAGAATTGTGGACAGGATTTCATCCGCCGGCGCCATGACATCTACGGATGGACCATAATTTGAAAAACCGGCTTTGCGGTCATACCGATCTGTCGCGCCGACTGAAATCACCTCAGGAAAACCGGAAGGATAATGGATCGTGGCAGAAGAGTTGTTGCCTGCCGATCCCACAAGCACAACACCTGCCTGAAATGCGATCTGAATGGTCTCGCGTAGCAGCGGCGAAGCAACCACGTCGCCGAAGCTCATATTGATGATGCGTGCGCCGTTAGCGGTTGCATAGAGAATCGCCGCCGCAATATCATCCTCCTCAAGATACCCGTTGGCATTACCGGCTCGCAGGCACATGATGCGGCAGTTGAAACCGAGTGATGCAACACACGTGGAATTATCCGTGGCGGCGGCGGCAACTCCCGACACATAGGTTCCGTGCCCCATTTCGTCCATCGGATCACGATCCCGCACCAGATTGTCTCCACCCCCCGGAAGCGACGGAGCATCCACAAAATCCCACCCGATCGAATCGTCTACGAAACCATTGTCGTCGTCGTCAATTCCATTGCTGTTGGCATCGCCCGAGTTCACCCAGATTTTTGAAATCAAGTCCGGATGCAAGTAGTCCACACCTGTGTCAATGATACCGATCAGGATTCCCGAATCTCCGTGTGTGACCTCCCATGCCATCGGAGCCGAAACCTTCTGCAGCCACCATTCTTCTGCATACAAACTGTCATTCGGGACAAAGTTCGGTCGGTAGTGATGATTTCGCGTCACCCACTCAACCGCCGGATCCGATGCAAGCGCCAGCTCAAGAGAATCAAGCGCAACTTCCGGCTCAACACGGAGTTGTAAGATTGGCAGCACTTCCCGGAAACGTTCGTTCAGACCGACAAACGGAGTCATCACGGTCAGTTTCCGAAGTGCTGAGAGTGAGTCAATCCGTGCACAACCCGTCTGAGAGATTTGATCGAGAGCGTCTCGCATGGGAGCCGTTCTCAATCGAACGATCAGCTCGTTGGAAGAAGCGGAAGCAAAGATTAGCTGTGGCAGCAAACACCACAGAGCAAGGAGGAGAGTGCGTGTAAGTTTCATCGTCAGATTACGCTCCGAATAGAGGACTGCGCGAGGCAGCCCAGTGTGAATACCACAGAGTGGAGATTTGATTGCGAAAATCTGTTCGATGAAGTTGTCTCAGTGAACTCTCCGTATCGTTTAAGGCTGATTTCCCCCTACTTCAGTAGGGGTACAAAGGGGGTAAGTATCGAACCAGTATTATTTCAAGAGTGAATTCAAGAATGGCGAGCATGCTTTCGTTTCAGCCCACTCGCGTCAGTGCAAACGACAATGCGCCTACCCACTCGGCGCCGCTTGCTTTCAGGGTTCGCGCACATTCATCCACAGTAGCGCCGGTTGTAATCACATCATCAATTAACAGAACTTCGCGGGGACACTTTTGGTTCCCTCGCACCGTAAATGCATTCTTCACATTGGTGGCTCGTTCGGTGTATGTCAGCGCTGTCTGCGTGGGCGTGTGACGGATTCGACGCAGCGCTTTTACAGGCTGGCGATGTCCGGTAACCTGAGATAACGCTGAGGCAATGGCAAGGCTCTGATTGAATCCTCTCATCATCCGCCGACGCCAATACAATGGAATAGGTATCCACGTCACATCCGTTTCCACAAACCGGGTTGGCAGACGTGAAATCAATTGACGTGCCATATCGCGCGCCAGCAAGGTTTCCCCTTCATACTTCAGTGCGTGAACTGCGGCGCGAATCATATTGTCATGCGAGAAAAAATACCCGCAGCGCACCATATCCACATGCTTCAGTTTCGGCTGGTCCTTGATTTCTGGAATTGGCGCATTCGCCCAGCATTGCGAACAGAACAACACCGCATCATGCTCCAAGTCTCCACGGCAAGCCGAGCACACCGGTGGAAAAAGAATATCCCACAGTGCCCAAGTTCGCGGATGCCGCAGGGCAATCACTGTCTACCACTTCTCCTTACCGTCCGCAGGAGGCATAAGCGCCAACTTCAGCACCTCCGCAATATTCTCGACGAAATGGAACTTCAACCTCTTCTTGATATGCTCCGGGACAAAATAAAGGTCCTTCTCGTTCGATTTTGGCAGAATAAGTATCTTCAGCCCGGCGCGACTGGCGGCAACGATCTTTTCGCGCAGTCCTCCAACCGGAAGTATATTGCCGCTGAGAGTAATCTCGCCGGTCATTCCAAGATCCTGCATTACCGGACGGTTCATAAACAGCGAAGCGAGTGATGTCGTAATCGTGATTCCGGCAGACGGGCCGTCTTTGGGCGTCGCGCCTTCGGGCACATGGATATGGATGTCTCGCCGACTGAAAACCTCGTTGTCGAGATGATAGTGATCCGCATGTGCCCGCAGATACGAGAGCGCAATCTGAGCCGATTCTTTCATCACGTCACCAAGCCGCCCTGTGACTTGCAGTTGTTTTGCGCCGGGCATCCACGTGGATTCGATCACCAGCACGTCCCCACCGACTGGAGTCCAAGCCAGACCGTGCGCAACACCAATCTGCGATGTTTTGGCAAGCATCTCTTCTTGAAAATGCGGCGGGCCAAGGTACTTCTCGACGTTCTTCTCGCTGATCGAGCACCGTTCCGTCTTGCCGGTCGCAGCCGAGCGCGCTACCTTCCGGCAAATCGCGGCAATCTGCTGTTCGAGCTTCCGTACACCGGCTTCGCGCGTATATCCTTCTATGATCTTCGCCAGCCCTTTCTCCGAGAAACGAACGTCAGATTTCTTCAGCCCGTTTTCCTCCACCTGACGAGGCACGAGATAGTCCCTTGCGATCTGCACTTTCTCATCTGTGATGTAGCTGGAGATCTCGATAATCTCCATGCGATCACGAAGCGGTGACGGAATCTGAACGGCGTCATTTGCCGTCGTGATAAAAAACACCTTGGATAGATCGAATTCAACATCGAGATAGTGATCCTGAAAAGTCGAGTTCTGTGCCGGATCCAGGACCTCAAGCAATGCCGAGGCTGGATCTCCGCGAAAATCCGAGCCCAACTTGTCAATTTCGTCAAGCATCATGACCGGATTGTTCACTGCGACGCGGCGAACCGACTGAATAATCCTTCCGGGAAGGGCGCCCACATAGGTGCGACGGTGTCCACGGATCTCAGCTTCGTCTCGCATTCCTCCGAGGCTCATCCGTACAAACTCACGCTTCATCGCTGACGCAATGGACTTTCCAAGCGAGGTCTTCCCCACTCCGGGCGGACCTACAAAGCACAGTATCGGCCCTTTTCCTGTTTGTTTCAACTTGCGGACAGCCAGAAACTCAAGGATCCGATTCTTGACATCTGAAAGTCCATAGTGATCGCGGTTGAGTGTCTTCTCCGCTTTGTCAAGATCCAGTTCATCCTTTGATGCTTTATTCCACGGCAGTGAGACCAGCCATTCAAGATATGTGCGCGACACAGTGTATTCCGAGGAGGCGGTGCTCATGCGTTTGAGACGATCAAGTTCCTTGTGTGCGGCATCTAATGCTTGCTGAGGCATTTCCGCCGCCTTGATCTTCTGCTGAAACTCCTCGACTTCCGCATTGACGTCATCCTCTTCGCCGAGTTCCTTGCGGATTGCCTTCATTTGCTCCCGCAGATAATACTCGCGCTGATTCTGGTCTATTTCACTTTCCACTTCACTCTGGATCTTTGACCCAAGTCGCACAATTTTGAGTTCATGCGAGAGCTGCGCAACCACTAAGGATAAACGCTCCTCAAGACGGGTTTCCTCAAGAATTCGCTGCTTGGTGGCCATCGGAATGTTGAGGTTCGATGCAATGATGTCGGCCAATGCGCCCGGCTCATTGATGTTGTAGACCGCGATCTTAACTTCTTCCGGAATCTGCTGGCTATATTCGGCGAGTTTGTTGAAATCACCGGACAGTCGGCGCATTAAGGCCTCGACACGAAGTGTTCGCTTTTGTTCGACACTGAGCGGCTCAACCTCGACCACAAGATAGGGTTCAGTACTCACGGTCCGCTTACGTTCGATTCGAAGCAGACCTTGAACCAGAAGTCTCATGGTGCCGTCCGGAACACGAAACATCTTCAAGATCTGTGAGGCGGTTCCGACATGATAGAACTGATCTTCAGGCTTCTCCGACGCAGGCGTTGTAATGCGCGTGAATGTGGCAAGCATCCGGCTCGACGAGAGCGCGTCATTGACGAGCTTGACCATTTTCTCATCGGAAACCACTACCGGCACAATCGTATTGGGGAAAATCACAACATCGTTCAAGAGCATAACGGGCAGAACTCCGGGGATCGTAATGGTCTCACCCCCGCCATTTTCCACGCTCGCAAGAGTATTCTTGCCGTGAGTATCTTCGCTTATCATGCTACTTGTTCCTCGCAGAATTTCACAGCCATGTCAAGTCCTCACTCTTCACTGATCTTTTCCATTCGCAGAATCAGCACTCCGTCCCGATAGATCGCAGAGACGTTTTCCGTGTTAACTTCCGCGGGAAGTTCAATCATGCGCTCGAAATTGCCGCGTTCGATCTCCATGATTTCATAGCATCGGATCCCCAGATCCTCCGATTCTTCGCGGGTTCCGGTCAGTCGAAGGATTTGGCCCGAGAATTGAACCTGAACTCGATCAAACTTAACCCCGGCAAGATCAACCTCTAGCACAACTTCCGTCGCTGTAACATAGAGATCCACCGGTGGAGCCCAACTCGTGCAACCTGAAGCAAGGGTTGGTCGCAGTCCGCTATGATAGTGATAGAATTGAAATCGTATGTGTTCCCCTTTGGCGGTTTGAAGGGGATAATCCTC
>JAGVEU010000408.1 GCA_020057985.1 Calditrichota bacterium
ATAGTTGGGTGGTTACTGGTCCGACCACAGGAAATGCACGGATGAGAGTGGCGTCGGTGGTCAATGGCGCTCTCGCGGACACGTCAAACGCCAATGTCCAGATTGTCCAGTCTACACTCACGCTCATTGCTCCCAACGGTGGTGAACTCCTTGTCGCCGGATCAAACCAAACCATTAGCTGGTCACGTGGCTATTCCGTCGGCCATGTCACCGTTCAAGTGAACCGCAGCTATCCCTCGAGCGCATGGGAAACTCTGACTGGCTCAGATACAACGACTGCTTTCAATTGGATCGTGACAGCACCGGCAAGCTCCACGGCCCGCATCCGAATCTTCCTGACGGCCAACCCGGGGATTGCCGACTCGTCGAATGCCAACTTCACGATTGTTGTCCCGTCTTTGGAGTTAACTTCTCCTGCCGGCGGGGAAACATGGATTGCTGGCAGCACTGTCCCGATCACTTGGAATCGCTCCTACGCTACGAGCAATGTTATCATTCAACTGAACCGGAGTTATCCGTCTGCTGTGTGGGAAAACCTCGCGACATCTGCAGGGACATCCTTCAACTGGATCGTGACAACACCTCCCAGTTCAACTGTTCGTGTGCGCGTATTGCTTACGTCCGATTCTACCATTGGTGATACCTGCAATGCTAATCTCTCCATTGTCCAGCCCGTACTTACTCTGCTATTACCCGATGGCGGGGAAGTGTTCACGCTTGGCTCCACGCAGGTGGTGCGTTGGACGCGAGCCGATGCGTCCGGCAATGTCAACATGCTTTTGAACCGGAACTATCCATCGGGTAACTGGGAAACGCTCGCGGCAACCGTTGCCGACAGCTTTGTCTGGGCAACATCTGGCGCTCCTTCGGCCTTGTGCCGAATCCGAATCGAACTGGCAAGCAATCCGGTCATCAATGACCTGTCAGCAAACAACTTCAGCCTTGAGCAACGATTGCTCACCGTGACCAGTCCCAACGGCGGCGAAACTCTCTATACTGGCTCCACGGCAACCATTAGTATCACGCGATCCAATGCTCCGGCCAATGTCACCGTTCAACTGAATCGGAACTATCCGTCCGCTATCTGGGAGACTTTGACATCGAGCCTGACCACATCCGCTTACATGTGGAATGTCATCAGCCCACTATCTGCAAATGCAAGAGTGCGAGTCTTCATAACCGCTGAGACGTTTGTCGGTGACACTTCCAACGCGGATTTCGTAATCACTAACCCTATCATCACTCTGACCATGCCAAACGGCGGCGAAGTCTGCCCCGCTGGTTCCGTGCAGACAATTTCATGGCTCAAGACCGGAACCACTGACAATGTACGCCTCGAATTGAATCGCAGTTTTCCCTCTGGAAACTGGGAACTTATCGCATCTTCCCTGTCAGGTTTAAGTCATCTCTGGCCGGTCACAACTCCGACAAGTTCACTTGTGCGTATCCGCGCAACGTCCGTTAACAACAGCGCGCTCGGAGACACCTCCAACAGCAACCTTCTGGTTGTTCAACCAACTTTGACATTGTTGTATCCAAACGGAAATGATACCCTCATAGCCGGAAGCACTCGGTCAATCCGCTGGTCACGCTATTTCATCACGGACAACGTGAGAGTTGAACTTGATCGCTCCTATCCATCGGCTGCTTGGGAGACTCTGGCATATTCTGTGAGTGGGGATTCGCTGATCTGGAATGTAACTGCACCGTCATCAGGAAACTCGCGTCTGCGCGTCACTTCTGTGACTAATTCCTTACTCTCTGACACAAGTGACCTGAGCTTCACCATTGTCGCTCCGGGCATCACGCTACTCTCGCCGTCGGAAACTGATACGATTCTTCTTGGTACAAGTATCCTGTGCTCTTGGTCTCGCTCGTTCAACAACCACAATGTCAACCTCTACATCACGCGAAGCTGGCCGTCTGTATCGTGGGAGTTAATCGGCTCCAATCTGAGCGGGGACTCATGGTTATGGTTGGCTTCCGGCTCACCTTCCACAACGGCTCGATTCCGCGTGCTGAGCGCCAGTGATCCTGCAGTAGGTGACACAAGCGGTTCCGTATTAGTCGTTCAACCACAAATTGAGATCACCTCTCCAACCACTTCAGAGGTCTATCGGGTCGGCGAACAAGCTACGATTGCGTGGTCAAGATCGCATGCAGCCGGAACCGTCCGCATAGAGGTTTCCCGCTTCGGTTCGAGCGGGCCATGGGAGGAGCTTGCTGCGACAACAGCCAACTCGATTTACTGGACAGTTGCGCCTCCTATATCGAATATAGTGAAATTCAGAGTCACACTGGTCGACAGGCCTTCTGTTACAGACATGACGGATTTCGCAAGCGAAATTGTGCATCCCTCTCTGACCGTAATTTCTCCCCTCCAAGGACAGAAACTCGCACTAGGTCGAGAAGTGATCGTTGCGTGGGTACGCTCGCATGTGCCTGAACCGCTGGATGTATTTATGGATCGCACAGGCGAACGTACTCTCGAACCGATTCGATTGAATGTGATTTCGGATTCTATTCATTGGATCGCAACCGGCCCGGCAAGCTCTGCTCTGCGCTTCATCCTTCGCACGGCGTCTGGACTGTTGGTAGAGGGTCAGTCCAATGGCACCCATGAATTGGGTACACCGCTCATCGGCATTGTGAGTCCGGTCGGGGGAGAGAACTTCATTGAAAGTCAGCAGCTTCAGATTCAGTGGACAAGATCGTTCGTGTCCGATCCTGTGCAAATCCAACTTGATCGCGACTTCCCGTCCGGATCCTGGGCAATTCTATCGAGTTCCGTTCCCGACACGTCTTATGCTTGGGTTGCAGCAGGGCCGACTTCGACTAACTGCCGACTGCGAATCATCTCGTTGATTGATCCGCTGCTCAGTGATACCAGCAATGCATTCTCCATTCTTGTGCCCGCTCTCCATATTGAATCTCCAGCAACTGGAGCGCGCCTTCCCGTCGGGTTTACTACTGAGATCACATGGATACGTACTGCATTGTCCGGCCCCGTGAATATCTACCTCTCCCGTGACGGCGGTGTCAGCTATCCCGTTTGGGTCGCATCGGGTGTTGAGGGTAACGAATATATTTGGACACCAGCGCTCCCCGTTGCCTCAAATGCCCGTCTGCGGATTCAAAGCGTTGTTATGCCTTCAGTTTACGCAGACTCACCGTCTTTCGCCGTCGTGATTCCGCAGATTAATCTTGCTTATCCCATCGGTTGGGAAACTTGGGTAGTCGGAAGCAATGGCACCATTCGATTGAGTGAAACAGATCATCCTGCAACCGTCAACATCTTGCTCAACCGCAGCTATCCGACTGGAAGTTGGGAATCTTTAGCTCTAAACGTGGACGGCGATTCTCTAGTTTGGCCAGTGTCAGGATCATCATCCAATGCGTGTCGAGTGCGCGTCGTTTCAACGCATACTCCGTCCCTCTCTGACGAGTCTGGCGCTAACTTCAGCATCATCACGCCGGCAATCCACATCTCTTCCCCGGCTTCGGGTTACGAACTTCTTGCCGGTGACAGTCTGTCAGTCAACTGGCAACGGATAGCCTATGACACACCTGTGCGTGTGCTCTTGCGTCGCTCCAACGGCATCACGGACACACTTGGCATGGCTCAGTTTGGCAACTCTATGGTTCAACTCATAGCGGTACCTGAATCGCAGACCTCATGGATCGTGGTCGAGGCAGAAACCAATTCAATGCTATCAGATAGCGTCGCAGTGAACGGTCCCTTCAATCCAACGCTTGCCATTCTATCTCCTACAGATGGCACGCGACTCATAGAGGGGAGAACTGAGATCCTTCGGTGGTCGCGATACCATGCAAGCGGAATAGTGAGTGTTGCTTTCAATCGGAGCTATCCGGACGGAACCTGGGAGACCATTGGCACGTCGGCATCTGATAGTTTCTCATTCCTCGTTCAACAAGGAAT
>JAGVEU010000036.1 GCA_020057985.1 Calditrichota bacterium
ATGCTGCCGACTGTTTTTTCTGCAATAAGCGTACCGGGCAAACCAGCGCCATCTGCCTCGAGCACTTGAACTTGAATTGATGTATGATCAGCGTTTGGATTAATTGCAGAAATACTAATGCGAGCGCCGCACAGTACGAACGGATTCCCGCCCGAGTTGAATTTCACCGCCCAGCGATAGTCTGTCAGGTCAGCCCAGTTGCTCGCTTCCGCCACACCGTCGTCATAAGGCTGTTCAGATTGACACGATGGCGCAACCGTGAAGTCAAAAGCCGATGTTGATGAAGTCAGACCACCGGAGTCTCGCACTCGAATAAAGTACTCATAGTCTCCTATTGCCAACGGTCCAACGGTGGCGGAAAACTCGTCCAGATTGACCGTGGCAACAAGCATCAACGAGTCGTACGAGCCGGCACCGGAAGGCCGATAGAAGAATTGAGGCGTAAAGCTCGGACTGTCCTCGAGTATGAGAGCCGTTACCACGAATGGCGCGATATCCTGATCATCCAAGGGATCATGGAAGATCGCCGCGGGTTGATTGATTGAAATCGCGAAGTCTGCGTTGGAATTGTCGGTCGCAAATGGATAGCTTACACTGGTAATCCGAACTCGAGCGAATCCGGCCGGATCACCGCTGACTGTCCATGAATACAGCCCGTCATTCGGTGTCCCTGATACGAGCGGCTGCCATGTCCCACCCGGAAAGCTGCGATTCACCTCGATGTTCACATTGCCGGGCACATTTTGCGATGACCACGTGACGTCATGCAATTCGCCGATCATCCAGATTTCCCCGCCGTTCGGAGACAGTACACTGATGGATCTACCGCTGATGGAGAAATTGCTGTTCGATGTATCGCTTACGGAATTTTGCACCGAGCCACTAACGCGAACCCGAGCAGTGGTCGTAGCCGGGCTGGTCACCGTCCACGGATAAGAACCGGTGTTGGCTGTGCTCCAGATGATCGTTTCCCAGTTTCCGGACTGGAAATTCCGGTCAATCTCGATGCGCACATTCTCGGGCAGATTCGCGGAAGTCCACGTGATGTTGTTTACGTCGCCGGTGTTCCAGCTTTCTCCGCCATTGGGAGAAGTCAACGTGACTGTGCCGCTCGATACAACGGCCCACATGGCTTGCAGAACTTCTCGCGAAGTTGAATTCTGAACAAAGGCAACCACGCTGAGATTGGAGGGATCCCACGAAGCATCACGGTTAAGCGTTCCCTCAAAATTGTACGTCTGTCCCGCACCGATGGTGAAAGCCTGTCCAACATTGGCATTGGGCCACATATCACGGAAGGGATCCGGGAATTGAGTCTCGCCATTGCTTCCCGGAGGCGAACCATACGTGATCAGATTTGAAATCAGCGCCACATAGAGCCGATAATTCGATCCGCTCATGTCCGACTCCGCCGTTACCGACCCTCCGAAATGCACTGAAGTCGCGCCTGACGGCTGTGCCGAGAGCGAGATCGTGCAAGGCGATGCAGTTGTGTTGCGTTGGCGAATATAGGCGCGCAGTGTATTCGCGTTTACGTTGCGGAGATCGAGGATTCCGTCTATCATTACCCACGGAACCCAATTCACTCCATAGTAGTTTATGCGTTGTGTGTTCTCGGCAGTGTTCCAAAGATAAAAAGCGTCGTTGTTTGAACCCGGCCACCACCCGTGGAACTTAATGGCAATCACCGTATCGCGGGTCATGGCGGTCAGTATCGCGCGTTCCTGCGGATTCCAGGCCGCGCAAGGGCTGCAATTCCATTGCGTAAAACCTTCCAGCAGAACTCGCTGCCTGTGCACAGCAAATGCAGGAAGAACCGACAGACCTACCAAAGTGACATACAGTACAATTGAAAAAACTCGGCGCAACCACATGAGATCTTCTCCTGATAGTACAAAATTACTTTGTCAAAGTTTCAATGACATCCAAGTATTGTAGCGTCACAGCTTGCTGTGACTAAGAAATTGTCTGAATCTTATTTACGGCACCGTCGAAGCCACGACCACATAGAACTTGACCGGATCGCTCAGCGCACCGACGTCTACAAAAGAATTTGCGGTTGTGCTGCCTTCGAGAGTGGTGAATGCTCCGTCGGACGCGAGAGAACTGTAAATTTGATAGTAGGGCGCTCCGGTTGCATTCCAGAGTAGCTCGAGATCATCAGAGCCACTCCGCCGGATCACGATAGTCGGTGGAATCAGATTGCTCACATAGAGATCCGCAGTCATGGTCGAGCCAGAGTTGCTGATATTTCTTACGGCAACCTGCGTATCGGCGAAACTGTAGTCTTGACTATTTGGAGTAGAGCCGTTGTCAAAGGTTCGGTTGTTTGAGCTGCCAGGGTAAGGATCGCCTGTATCGCCGGAGTTCGAATAATGCTCGAGATGGAACAAGCCGTCTGCCTGTTCGAGCGCAACCTTATAGTGTCCGTTGTTCGTGTAGCCGGGATACCACTGGTTGTTATTGCCGGATACACTCTCATCCACATGATAGATCAGCATCCCGTTGCCACGCATCGCGGCATCATAGCCGATTTGTTGTCTGTTTTCCACCAGAAAATACTCGTTGATCTGCATTCCGTTCGTCCAGAGGCGATAGATCGTGGCAGTATTCTCAACAGCGGGAATGGAGGCGTTTATCAGATTTGTTGTGAGCACCGTCGGCGTCGCAAAGCCCATTTGAATCCTTGACCATGCATCGGGATGCGACGGCGACGATCCGAGGGTACCGTTCCATGAACCACCTGCCATCAGGCTCCATCGGCCAAGTCCGCGCGAATCATAACCGTAGTCATATAAATCAGGCAGAAAAAAAACCGAATGTCCCATCTCGTGAGCAAATACGCCGCAAGTCATGTCGCCGTAGTTCTGCCAGTATTCCGGCTCCATCGAGTAAACATCGGCCACCACTCCATCCA
>JAGVEU010000035.1 GCA_020057985.1 Calditrichota bacterium
AAGAACTTGAAAGAGCTTAATGTGTACGTTGAGAATCACTACCAAGTTAACACTCTCCTTCCCTTTAGTGCAGTGTTGCATTACCGGCCTTTCATGAGTGGGGTAAATGAGGTGACAATGTTCAAAACTACCTTGTCACCAGTTCCAGCAATGTCCGCACCCCCGATCCTGCCGCAGTGGCTTTGGGCTGAATAGATGATACTTTGCCGGGGAAGGCGGTGGGCGCAATGTCAATATGAACCCACGGGGTGTCGTCCACAAACTCCTTCAGGAAAGCAGCAGCGGTGCAGGCGCCACCCCAGCGGTGCATCGGGAAGTTACGCAATTCGGCAGTCTCGCCTTCCATGTCTTTGCTATGCTCCTCGAAGATGGGCAGGTGCCAGACACGTTCGCCCGCGCGTTCGGCGGCATCCATGACTTCGCGCCGCCAGTTATCGTTGTTGGTGAATACGGCATCGCACATCTGACCGAGGGAAACCACTGCCGCACCGGTCAGCGTGGCCAGATCCACAATACCATCTGGCTTGAAAGTCTTGACGGTATAGGCGAGCGCGTCGGCGAGCACGAGTCGGCCTTCGGCATCGGTGTTCATGATTTCCACAGTCTTGCCGTTCATGGCGGTGTAGATGTCAGACGGGCGATAGGAGTCCGGGCCGACTGCATTTTCCACTGCGGCAATGACGCCGATCACGCGATACTTCGGTTTGAGTTGTGCTATGCCATTCATAGCAGCCAACACTGCCGCCCCCCCGCACATGTCGGACTTCATCTCTTCCATCGAGGCAACCTTGATATTGAGACCGCCGCTGTCGAAGACAAGACCCTTGCCGACAAACGCATAGGTTTTCTTTGCGTTGCGCGGATGATAGTCCATCACAATCAACTTAGGCGGCATGGCGCTGCCTTTGGAAACCGCCAGCAGTAGATTCATTCCAAGACGCTTCATCTGGTTCTTGTCCAGCACAGTCACCTTGATTCCGCGACGCGAGAGCTTCTTGGCTTCGGCAGCAAGATACTCGGTGTTGACGATGTTGGCCGGATGCGTGCCGTATTCGCGAGCCAGATTCTGACTCTCGGCAGAAACCAGAGCGGCTTCGAGTTTCGACTCGGCGGCCCGCTGTCTTGCAGCAGATGAGTAATAGATTGTGACTTGGGTGAGTTCCTTGATCTCCTTCATAGGAGTCTTGCGGTATTGATCGAAACGCCAATTGCCAAGCACAAGCCCGTGAACCAAAGCTTTCGTGACGTCTTCCGCCGAAAGTTCCTCGACAAGTTTGTCTGCACTGAACAGAGCAAGAGTCTTTGCATTCTTATCGCGAGCAACCCGCAGTACGGCACCGGCTGCAAGTCTAAGCTGCTGCCATTTGAACTCTTTGCGCGAGCCGAGTCCGTGAAGAATCAGGAGCGGAGCCGCGGCCTGCTGCGAATATTGGAGAACTTGCTCATCTTTCTTGCCGGCGAATTTTGACGCGGCGATCAGCTTAGTCAACTCCTGCAAGGTCTTCGAATCAAGGCTCGGAATCTTAAGGGTTTTAACTTCATCGTCGAACAGACAGACGGCTATCGCATCGGTCTTGCCTTTGATAACACCGGTTGAGGTGTTTATTTTCATCGCTTCCTCCCAAGTTTGTGGGCTACTGTTTTCTTGATATGGTTTTTTTCATCCACGAATACCACTCGTGAACGAAACGAGGCGATCTCTTCTTCATCCACCTGCACGAACGAGACAATAATCACCTTGTCTCCCACCTGACCGAGCCGCGCTGCCGCGCCGTTCAAACCAATAATGCCCGAGCCACGCTTGGCGACAATGGCATAGGTATCGAGCCGCGCGCCGGTGTTGATGTTGTAGATGTGAATGCGCTCGAAGGGCAAAATACCCGCCGCTTCGAGTAGATCCGGATCAATCGCGCACGATCCCTCGTAGGCGAGATTCGCCTGAGTGATTCGTACGGAGTGGATCTTTCCGCCAAGGACTTCCCGTTTCATGGGTGTGATGGTTTCTTTGTGTTTGGCTCTTTGTACAAGACTGACCCCCTTTGTCCCCCTACTGAAGTAGGGGGAGAATAGCGATGGTTTCGTGGTACTCGCGCAGAATGTTACTGACGACTTCGGTGGCAGGAAGAATCTCCTGAATCATGCCAACTCCCATGCCGGCTTCAAACTGTCCTTCTTCCCAGTTGCCCTCGAAAATCCCCTGTTTCTCCCGTTTGCCACCAAGCAATTCACGTGTTTCATCAGGGGATGCTCCACGATGCTCGAATTCCGCGCATTTCTGAGCAAATGGATTCTTGAGCATCCGTGTGGGGCCAATGTTCTTTAACGACAGAATGGTATCGTTTTCTCCCGCCGCGATTACTGCCTGTTTGTAGCGATCTGATGCCGAAGACTCGATAGTTGCAGCAAATCGTGTTCCAATCTGAACTCCGTCCGCGCCCAGTGCAAGGGCGGCTGCCATCTGCCCACCGGTCACGATGCCACCTGCCGCAATCACCGGAATGTGAACGGTTTCGCGAACTTGCGGGAT
>JAGVEU010000009.1 GCA_020057985.1 Calditrichota bacterium
AACACTATCGCCGGCGAACATCTCAGCGGTTGCCGGACTGACGCTCACGACCGGCGGGTTCGTAATGGAAACAGATCCATTCACGAAAGTGAGAGTTGGCGAGCCCTCATTCAGACGGCAAGACGCTTGTGTCCAAGTGAGAACTGAATTGCCGGAGCCATTGGACGGCAGATTGAATCTCACATAAATGAGCGTACCTGCGCCGGCCAGCGGAGTTGATCCCGCCGCAACAATTCGGACTGTGCTGCCATTGGCTTCATGGAACTCGGTAGCGGTCCATGCCGCCGTTAGGGTGCCTACTTCCAAGACATCAAGCAATGCCATCGCTGCGGTGGTAATGGTAAACTGTAACTCGAAGGAGTAGATATTGAGTCCTGTGGTATTGTCCACTGTGATTGGAACATCAATTTGAGTTCCGCGCAGGGCAGCAAAACCCACAGGAAAGGACACTTGCACAGCCCAGGCCGCCTGAAAAACAAGCAGCATCGAGCATAATGCCAGGGTTTTACTCCACGGAGGAAAGTTCGATTTCATGATCGTCTCTCCTTCGGGTTACTTCATTAACTGGATTTTTCTAACGGCCTCGAAACTATTCGCTTTCATGCGTACAAGATACACTCCGCTCGCCACGTCAATGCCTGAATCCGCTTTGCCGTTCCACTGAGCTGAATGACGGCCGGCAGATAGATTCGTGTTCACCAGTTCCGTGACCTTGCGGCCGAGCACGTCATAGATGACAATCTGCACGTCACTCGTCGCAGCCAATTCGTAAGGAATTACTGTGCTCGGATTAAACGGATTGGGGTAGTTCTGCAGCAGAGCATAGGTCTGCGGGAGTGCGCCGGTCGTAATGTTTCCACCGCTAAGCGTTCCATTGCCGCCTTCATTGATTTTGCAGCCGCCACAGCCGATACGGCAAATTGCATCTGCTTCCGGATACTTGGTCACACGAACACGAAGGTGAGCAAAGGGAACATCATGCGGAATCGGATGTGCGGATGCATAAGCAATCTTCAGTGATCCGTCGGTCATCGCACCGACTGCGCTGACGCCGTCGGTTCCGGTGAAAGAAACGAATTCACAATTCAAGGGCAACGTAAGACTCGCGAAGCCTGACCACACATCGCCTTCTGCATGTATTTGCAGCGGAAGGTCAACCTCCAGACCGACTTCGGTAGATACATCGCCAAAGGTCAAGACGGCGGTGACGGCATCCAACTCGTGGTTGTTTATCGGTCTCTGCGGCGGATCTTCGCTGGTGGTTTCAGCGGGGAAGATATTAATCAGTCCCGCGACATATTGAAGAATCAGCGACGCATCAAAGGAAGTTACGCCACCCACAGCAGAAACATCAGCCACTTGCTGCTGCAACGCATTCAGCGGGTTAGCAACCGGATTGACAATCCAGAGCAAAATCAAGGCCGCATCGTAGGCCGTGACTGTCGAATTGAGTGAGACGTCACCCATCACCGGGTTCGCGGAGTTGCCGGTCTGATAGGGTGTGTAGTCTACGAAGTTCGTCACAACCACACCGGTTCCGCCCGGATTTCCGGCGTGAGTCGGGCCGGTGTTGCTGCCCCACCAGTTGTTTTCGGCATTAATGGTGAAGCTGCCGCTGACGTTGTTCACGCCATAGCCGGTGAGCCGCACCAGATCGCAGTTATTGATGACCGGATTCGACGCCCCGGTTGCCCGCACGCCAGTGTTGGCATCTGCCAGCAGCGTATTCTCAATCGTGGGTGACGCATTGGTCGTCATGATCAGTCCATAGCTGGCGGAGTTGTATCCGTAGCGCACCACGCAGTTCTTGAGGTGACAGGACGGATCAATAGCCACGTCGTTGAACTGAATGCCGACCCAGTCATTCGTGGCTGGCACACTGGCATCGCCGTCGTTGTTGGTGTCGCCGCCGTAGAAGTCATCGCGGTAGCTCGTGAACACGATTTGGCTGTCGGCCACCGAGCTGCTCGAAACCGCCATCAGTCCCTTGTTAACGTAGATCCACGCGCTGTACAGCTTGATCACAACGCCGGGTTGAATGGTCAGCACGGAGTTCGAGCCGACTGTGAGGCTCTGGCCTCGGAGCAGATAGACGATGTTGACGTCCCCGGCCACATCGCGGCGTGGAATCGTGTAATCGGCAGACGTTGTTTCGCCGAGGATCTCGATGGCCTGATAGCCGTTGTTGGAGAGCGATCCCCCGACGAACGTCGGGTTGGAAGCCAGCGACATGGCAATCGGCGCATACTGACTGCCGGTGATGTCGAAGTTAGTGATGGTAGGGTTCGAAGCTCCCGCGATGTACAGCCCCCATTGATTCCCTTGGAAAATCGTCTCGCTGCACGGGGCAGCCGCGGTTACCCAATTGATGCCCGCATCCGCGTAGTTAATCTGAGCGTAATTCACGCGAGAGGTGGCGTCCACTGAGATATCGTTGTACTGGAGACCATACCAGTTGGTATAGGACGGGAGCGTGGTGTTGCCATCCTGATTGGTGTCCATCGGATTGCCGAAGCCGTCATCGCGGACCGAGGTCATAACCACGCGGTTGCCGTTTACACCGTCCACTTGGAGCGCGCCATTCACGTAGATCCCGGTGTACCAGCCCTTAATCACCGTCCCCGCCGGGATGTTCAGCGTTGCGCCCGAGGCCACTGTGAAATCGCCTTCGAGGACGTAGGTGATATTGGTGTAGCCCGCGAAATCCCGCTGCGGCCAGGTGGCGTCAATGGTCATTGTCTGAGTGCGCAGACCAAGGGCCGCATAGCCGACGTTAAACATGGAATTGCCGGTGGACAGCGAAGGGTTCGACAGCAAATCCATAATGATCGGGGCATAGGTTATGTTCGTGAACACGCTGTTCGAGATGGTCGGATTGCTGTTCCCGAAGACGCCGATGGCGTGATAGTGGAATCCGAAATCACAGTGGTCTACCAGCCCTCCGGCATTCACAAATTTCAGTGCTCCGTAGAAGTAAGAGCTGCCGTACCCGTTCCCGTAGTAAAAGTTGCAGTACTCGAACCGGTTTGCCGAATCCACGGCCGTTTCCAGGAGTTCGATGCAATACCAGTCATTAATCGCCGGCGAGGTGGCATTGCCGTTGTTGTTCGTGTCACCGCCCCGGCTGTCATCGGCAATCGAAGTCCAGGTGATAGAACTATCGGGTAGCCCCTGACCACGGGCGCGGATGATCCCGTTCACGTCCCAATAGATACTGTAGTTCAGCATCTTAATCACCACGCCCGGATCAATGGTTAAGTCGCCGTTGGCGGCAATAATCACACTGGAGAGGGACACGTAAGCGATGCTGGTGATGCCGGCCACGTCCCGCCGCTTTAAGCGACCGACGCCGGCCAGCGTGCCCTCCAGAATCCCCAGTCCATTGTAGGCATTGCCGTTGAAGGTCAGGTTCTGGAAATCCGGATCCGAGGCCATGGACATCAGGATCGGAGTGTATTGAGAGTTGTTGAGAGCCGTGTTCCAGATCCGGGGATTGCCGTTACCGGCGACGCGGATACCGTAGGTGTTATCGGAGATCGTGCAGTGATTGATCAGGGGACCGGAGGATTCGCAGTCCACCCCCTCATTGCCCCATTTGATGATGCAGTAATCCAGCACACAGGCCGCGTCAACGGACGTGTTGTCGAATTGGATTCGATCCCAGTTGTTGCGAGCCGGCACGGTGGAGTTTCCATCTCCGTTCGTGTCCAGCGGATTGCCGAAGATGTCGTCTTTGACGCTGGTGAACACAATCTCCGTCCCCGCAGCGGCATCGGCAATCAGCGTGCCGTCTACCTCGATAGCCGAATAATACGAGGTGCCCTTGATCACGATGGTCGGTTCAATCGTCATGATCGCGCCGGCCGGGATGTTCAGGACATCCGACAGAATGTAGACGATGTTGACGTAGCCGGCGAAATCCTTGACCTCCAGTATGCCATTGCCGGGCAGAACTTCGGGCAGAATTCCCAGAGCGCGATAACCTACGTTGGTCATCGTCTCGCTGCCGAACGTCGGATTGGCCGCTACTGAGAGTTCCACCGGCTCATAGGTGGTGTTGGTGTAGGTATTGAAACGCAGATCGGGGTCGGAATTGCCGAACAACGTGATGGCGCGATAGCAGTTGGCAAAGTCGCAATGGGTAATCGTTGGCGAAGCAAAGGACGTTTGCACGTTCGCACGATAACTATAGTAGTAGTACTGACCGCTGCCATAGTTGATCTTGCAGTAGTCGAGAATGCACGCGGCGTCGTTGGAGGAATCCTCAAACCAGATCCGTCCCCAGTCTCCTTGCGCAGGAACTGTGGTAGATCCGTCGTTGTTCGTGTCGGTCGGATTACCCCAATTGTCATCTTTGACACTGGTGAAAACAATGCTCCCGCCGGGAGCGGCATTTCCGTCCGCAATCAAAGTGCCCAGGACATCCAATTGATAGGTGTAGTTAGTCACCCACTTAATCACAATACCCGGATTAATGGTCAACGAAATCCCCGCGGGAACCGTGACCGAGCCCAGCATCACATAAGTAACATTGGGAATGGCCGTCACATTGCGCTGTGGCAGAATAGCGTTTGCCGACAGCGTTCCCGGCAGAATTCCAATGGCGTCGTAACCATTATCCGATGCTGAGAACGTATTGTTCTGAAAGCTCGGAAAGGCCTCAAAACTCAGGGCTACAGGGGTTTGAGTGGCAATTCCGAAGTCATTAGAATCCACTTCAGCGCCGGTCACCACACCTTCAAGCCGGATCCCGAAGTAGCTCGTGGACATGAAATTGCGCTTGATTTTGGGGCCGCAGTTGAAAATGTTTATGCAGCCACCGTACTGACCTAAGCTCAATCCTGCGCCATATCCTGTGTAGCGGATTTTGCAGTTGTCCACTCGTGATAAACCGGACGAGCCACTGAAGAAGTTGATTCCATACCACCAGTTTACCGCTGGGCCGGTGGCAATACCGTCACCATTGGTATCCCCGCCCCACACGTCGTCGCGGTAGTCGGTAAAATAGATATTGTCAATGGCGGCTGTTCCGCCTACAGCAAGCAAAGTGCCGTATACATGCAGGTAGCCGCCGTTCTGGAACTTGAGTATACAACCCTGGGCAATCGTGAACGTGGCGCCTGCCTGAACTTGCAGACTGCTGGCCATGTAGTACGGAACCCCCGGGTTTGGCAGGGTGTCATTCCCGGTGAAATTAACAGATGACGAGTTATAGACGCCGCTTCGAGTGTTGCCCGTGAAGTTGTTTCCCGCACCAAAGGTAATTGTACCAGTATAGGTGTTCTGATAGAACGCCCAGTTGCAGCTCGAGATGATTGAGCCTGAGATGTTGGCTGAGCCGCCCTGCATCGCAATCCCGTAGTTTTGACTGTTGGTGAAAGCGCAATTCGAGATCGTGACGTAGCCGCCATTCAACTCGATCATGTTGCTATTGGAGTACCCGCCGTAGCGGACGTCGGAGTAGGTCAGGTTGCTGGACGTGCCTGTATTGAAGATCAGGTTGCGCCACTGGCCCGCTGCCGGAACCCCGTTATTCGTCGTAAACGTCACGTGTGATCCAACCGTGCCATTAGCGGCAAGATTGCCGTTCATGGTGAGAGAGTAAAGACCGTCAAACTTAACTTGAACTCCTGCATCCACAGTCAGTGTGAAGCCGGCAGACACTGACACATTCCCTTGAATAATGTAAGGGCTTCCTGCCAAATCCCAAGTTGTGTTAACTCCGATCGCGCCGCCGGGGACATTGGTAAAGGCGCCCGCGATTTGCACCAAGCACACGAGCAAAATTGCAGAAAATAGACATCTTCTCATAAGACCTCCTGTAGTCGTAAGAACTGTTTTTATATGACGTTTTTTGTCGTATAAAAAATAGCACGATTTCTTCACAAAAGCAAGTGTTGTGACGAATTTCACTAACTTATTTTTCGAGACGCCTTCAGATCTAAAATATTAATAATAAAAATGTTATGATGCTCTCTCGGTCTTGAACACGGTCTTACGACCACATTCGACCGCCACGCAAGCGGCTTTAGAGGCATACGCGCTCTTTCTGGACATAGAGGTCATGACTTCAAACAGCCTCAAGCAGGCTTTCGCTTGAAAATCCCAATAAAACCTCTTATCTTGATTTATACTCTTTCTCAACAATAAGCCGCCATTAAGCAGGTCTGCTTGACCGCCGAGCAGGGTTAAGGTCTTCCGCAACCCTGCCGGAATCTTGCGCTGCCGGAATCTTGCGCTTTCAAACCCAGATTCTGGTCTGGTTGCGAGCGAAAAGGCTCCCATGATGCTGGAATTGCTCGACTTGCAATCTCGGATTCCGGCAGGGTTGCGAGGACTTAACCCTGCTCGGCGGTCAAAAGGAGCCGATTTCATTATTTCGGGAT
>JAGVEU010000198.1 GCA_020057985.1 Calditrichota bacterium
CTCATCAGTTTATGTGGCGAGTAACCGGCAAGTTGATCAAGGGTGTAGATCCCGACGGAATTGAGTTTGCGAGCGGTTGGTTCGGCAATTCCCCAGGCTTCAGTAAGCGTGCGCGACCTTAGGTACTCGTGCAGATTATCACTCTGGAGCACTAATAGTTTCCCCTTCTCGCAAAGATCAGATGCGAACTTGGCCAACCACCTGGTCGATCCAATGCCGACCGAATTGCTCAACCAGTCTCCCACCTCGCAAAACACTCTGGATTTTATCTCCCCGGCGATGGCTGCCGCTCTTTCAAATGAAGGTGCATAACCTGTCAGGTTGACAAACGCCTCGTCAATAGAATATGGCTCAACGTCGTCCGAGTATTGCTTGAGAACGTCAAACACCTTCCGTGTGGTAGAGCGGTATTTCGGCGGGTCAACTTGCAGCAAGACGACTTCGGGGCAAAGCTTCCGTGCCTCGGCTATCCGGCAACCGGTTTTGATCCCGATGGCTTTTGCTTCTCTGGACGATGCAATGATACAGCCGCGAGTACCCATGGTTGCGCAGACTCCGACCGGTCTACCTCGAAGTGATGGATTGACCTGCTGTTCCACACTCGCGAAATAGGAATTCATGTCAAGATGCAGAACGATTCTTCGCATGGCTCACCACCAATAATACGCACAATGCTAACCAACGCCCCGTGGGAGTCAATCGCATTTGGGGGGCGGTAGGGTTGTGGGTCAAGACCGCTTCGGTCTTGATACCTCGGTCTCTTTGTTTGACAAGGGGAGGCAAGTAGATTATTCTGTAAATGATAGGTTGAATACACGGGGCTAGGAGCGGGCGAAGCTATGAGCGGAAGATGTCAGAACCGAAGCGGTTTTGACTTACAAGACTGTCTGACTCGGGCAGCGATTTGCGTCAGCTGCCGGGCGGTTGACGGTTATTTTGAAAACATGGGTTCACATTTCACACAGTGATAACGACTTTTCCTCGGGCGTGTCCTTCTTCAAGATACCGGATCGCTTCGGGAACCTCACTCAGGGTGTAGCGCCTATCTATTACAGGCATCACTTTGCCGGCTTCAAGAAGCCCCGTTAGGAAAGCCAAATCTTTCTGGTTCACTCTCGCCATCATCGAAACGATCTTTCTCCCCTTCTTTCGTGAAAACAGAGGTTTGAGAATCAGCTCTTGCAACATAGTTAGAATAAAGGCCGAACCACCCACAAACACATAGATCCCGGTGGGATTCAGGGCGCGCACAGGTTTCAGTAATGACCGGCCGGCATTATTGTCAAGGATTAGATCATATTCCTTCCCGCTCCGCCAGAAGTCTTCTTTCGTGTAATCGATCACATGGTCCGCACCAATAGACCGCACCATCTCTAAGTTCCGCCCGCTACACACGCCGGTCACGTGAGCTCCCAGCGCCTTGGCGATCTGCACCGCAAATGTGCCTACGCCTCCCGATGCACCGTTGATCAAGACTTGTTGTCCCGCCTGCAGCCGTCCGTTATCGCGAAGAGCCTGCAGCGCAGTGAGCCCTGCGACTGGTACGGCCGCAGCTTGCTCGAAAGTCATAGCTACCGGCTTTAGCACCAATTTGTCTTCGCGAAAACACCCGTATTCTGCAAATCCACCCATGCCGGCGCCAAAGACTTCGTCACCCACTTTGAACTGGGTCACATCCTTGCCGACTGCTTCAACTCGGCCCGCAATGTCGGCTCCGAGTATTTGATGTTTCGGTTTTAGAAATCCAAAACCCATGAGTCGTACCAAGAATGGCTTGCCACGCAGAATGTGCCAGTCAAGAGGGTTCACCGATGCCGCACATATCCTTACCAAAGCCTGATTGTCTTTTGGAGCGGGCTTGTCGACTTCTTTCAGTTCCAGGATGTCGGGCGATCCATATTTTGTTCGTACAATGGCTTTCATAAGAGCGTCCTTCTTTTTGATTATAGTTGTATTCATTTCAGGCCATCAGCTTGCCTCAATTGAAGCTGGCTGCTGATCCTTTGCACCTATGATCACGAGCCAGAGAAGAATTAAGAGCTCCCCAACAGCCAGGAATGTAAACTGATTAGCAATGCGCGCGTAAGCCGGGAAGAGCAAAGATGTCACGCTAATGGCCAGCCAACCAAAACACCCGATGATCAGGAGAACGCCAAGAATTCGGCGAATAAACCCGGATCGATATACAAGAACCCCGAACGGTAGGAGCCAGAGACCCCAAAGAGCCATGACCGCGTTTATTCCGTAGCTATTCAAGCTTAGAAATCCCATTGTCATGGCATCGAGCTGATGTTTGTCGAATGCCGACCAGTAATCGGCCCCATTCAACAGTACGAGTGGAGCGATCTCGCAGAGCATAATGGCAAACGACATCGGGACTTGAACGAGAACCAGTGCCACCATCAGTGTTGCCTGTCTCTTGTCCACTCCTTTGAGCAATTGATACAGAGCCAGCGCTAGGAAAACAAAAAGTATCTGCGATGCCAGTCCGCTGACGACGTAGAGCCGGTAAAGCAGCTGAGAAGACGCAATCTTGGCAGCTGTGGCTGCGGCATCGCCACGTACTATGAAAGCTGAGGAGATGCCCAGACTAAGAGCGGAGGTTACTCCCAACAGCAGATACAGTACGCCGGCGACCCTTGCTTCATGTTTGCGAGAATTCATGTTTTTACTCCTGCTATTTTGGCCTTGAGGCGCGGTGACTCTTCTGCAATCGGTTCCATCATTACTGCTGTGCTCATACTCTGTCCTCCCTATGCAAGCGATTGCTTATCGGGCTCAGCCATCCCAGATGGCCTTAATCCCTTGAACAGAAGCCAAAAGCCCAATGCCATTTCGAAGATAACCATAGGCACATCGAACCACGACAGGCCAACCGTATCGTCGAAGTTGGGGAAAGCGATGAAAGCGAAAGCACAGATCATGCACCATGCAGACGAGATCACACCGAAGGCAGCCAATGCTCTCGGGATATACCTCGACTTGAACCACAGGTAGCTGCAAACCGTGGAGGCCAATCCCCAGAACGGCAGGCCAACGTAATACGCGTCCCAACTCTCGGCGAGGTGCAGCCTCGCCAAGGTCTGCAATTGATCTGTCTCGAATACTCCCACGTAAGTAGCGTCACCCAAGAGCCGCAGAGCGCCAAGCATGTTGAGCGCGGTAACACCCCACATCAAGGCAAATACCAGCCTGCAGAATGCCGCAACCAAGGCCAGGTTCCGATTCACTGGCTTGAGGATCACGTAGAGCGCTGCGAGCATTGCTACAACGTTTACAACGTAGATTAGATTGCAGGCGATGTTGATACGAAACAGTGTTTCGTGCGCCATGATGTTCCGGGCGGTTTCCACAGTATTGCCCGGGACGATGAGGCGAAAACTGATGCCGTAGTTCGCAAGGATCACGATCGCCATCGCGAATAGGAAAGTGAATCCCGCGACTTTTGCAGCCTTGCGTTGTGACTCGTCGACAGTGCTGATTGTCATTTCATTTCCTCCTAACGTAGTTTCTTGCTCAGAAGGTGTTGAAGCATCGGGCGTTCTTCGTCCTCATTGCATGGGCGCGCTATTCACTGTCTGCAGCTTTGCGCCCTTAATTGCGAGCCAGAGCATGAACGCAAACTCCCCAAAGATGGCAGGCCAGGCGAGGTTTGAGACTATGTCCTTGTAATCCGGAAAAAGTAAGCCAGTAAAAGCTATGGCCAGATAAGCTAAGCCGTTTATTGCCAGCCACACACCCAGGAAACGGGGCAGGAAGCGCGATCTATAAACCAGGGTCGCCAGGGGGAAAAGCCAAAGCCCCCAGAATATATGAAATGTTAAGGTTGCGTAATCGTTAATCTTAAGAAAAAACATAGCCACATCTTGTCTCTGACTAAGTTCAAGTGTTTTCAATATTTCTCCCTTGAAAATCATAAGCGATGCAATATTGAATGCCTCCATAATAAACACGGCGGGCGCTAGCACAATCAAATATGCAACCATGAGTTTAGCCTGACGCTCATTTACCGGTTCGAACAATCGATACAGAGCCAAAACCAGTATCATCGTAATGACGATGTTGATAAGATCATTTACAATGAGCGTTCGAAATAGAAATTCATTAGCGAGCATGTTATTGCCAGTTGCAACTGCATCTCCCCGGACCATGATCTTTGATGGCACATACAACAAACTATACATGCCTGTTATTCCCCAGATCAGATACCAAAAGCCGGCGATTCTTGCAGCCTTTTTGAGTGCACTTGGATCCATTTCCATACCATTTGCTCCTTAAGGTTTTTTGTGATGACGCACAATGTATCTAAACACGCAAGCGGCATAACGCCCAAGTTAAGTTGCAGTCGTTTGCACAGCGACGCCCTTGATGATCAACCACAGCCCAAGCGTCACTTCGAACACAAGCCCGGGTATCCAAATGTAGGTGGTCACCGGGCCCGCGATGAATCCGGCGAGTTGTAGGGGAATGGCCACCACGAGCAGGATCGAAGCGAGTAAGCCCAGCCAGGCCAGCGAGGTCGGGATGCTCCGGGCACGCAGGAAGAGGTATGAGAAGAGCGTGCTGCCAACGGCGAAGGAGGTTGCGGGGATGATCGGTGCCCAGCCTCCCATTTTCAACAATAAGGCACCCAGCGCGTTCGCTGCCGCGGCGTCCGCGCCAGTTGCCGCTGTGCTCGTCGTCGCAACCGACAGCAGTCCCAGCGTCAGGAGGGGGGAAATGGCGGAGATGATCGCCCCCTCGCTTAAGCGACAGCACAGGGCCAACATTGCGAGGTCGCGGTCCTGATCGCGCGTCAGCGAGTAAAAAGTCACGGCAAGCACCAGGGCGCATGTGGCCGCGAGCAGCGAGAGCACGATGTCCACCCCGACAAGCGATGCGTGCTGGGCGATGCTCGCGAGTATCGCGGCAGTACCCTCGGCACCGCTGGTTGCCTGTCCGAACAGGACCATGCTAGTCATGCCGATCGCGATATAGAAGAGAAGGGTGAAGCCGGCAATTCGCGCGTTCGATCTGAGAGTCATGTGTGTTTCTCCCTATGCGAGAAATGGAGTTGAATTCCGTCGGCGATTCCGGCTTTGAGACGCTGCGATGGTGTATTCCAGCCGAGAATAGGCGCCCTGTAATATGAAAATAGATACGAAAACCGGAGCGCGAGAGTTTCAATTCACTTTATTGCCGATGAAATCTTTTAGCTTTGAGAAAGGAAGACGATTGGTAAACCTCGTTCGGACCCGGGTTCCGCAGGCGCGCATTAATGTCACCGAATGACGCCAAAACCAACTTGCGGCTGATAGGGGAGGCCGGCTTTGAAATCATCCTATCAAAGGCCGTGACCGACAGTACCTGTCCAACTTCCCAACACCTCTTCGTGCTGGCCGGCAAGAAGTGAGTTGCGCGCCCCGCCACGGTTCAAGGGAGCGATACGCAGTGGTCGGCATTGAACATGGGTGGTAAGCGAATACCTTAGTCAGGATCGTCTCCCGCAGACCATCTTGACTTTGCGGAGGATGTCAACGTTGCTCAGCGGCCGGTCGATCAGACCGAAGCCGCCCGCCGAGCGGATATCATCGTCAGTCACGCGAGTTACCGTATCATTGAGGAACACAAATGGCGCTGCGGATGTGGTTCCCTGCGCCTCCATCATCAGATCCAAGCCCGTCATGTCTTCGAGCACCAACTCCGAAATAATCAGCCTGACACTTTTTCCCGCCAGCGCACACAGAGCCTGTGCGCCGGTATTGGCGGCGATGATCTCAAAGCCGGCTGCGCTCAAGGTTCGGATCAACATCGACCTCTGCAAGTCATCTTCAAGAACAACCAGAATCACCCCTTTGGTTCGCTCAAACACCCGGTGCACGCGGCTCAAGAGAGACTTGGCATTGAAGGGTTTTGTCAAATAGTCGGTGGCGCCCATTTCAATGGCGTGGGAAACCTTGTCTTGGTGCGAGCAACAGGAGGAGATAATGGCGGGAATGTGACTGAAGCGGAGATTCTCCATGAGAAACTCCAGCACTGAGAAACCATCTTCATCCGGCATGCGCAGATCGGTGATGACAAGGCTGATTTCGGAATCTGATTGCAGCAAGGCCTTTCCTTCTTTCACGGTCGTAGCCAAGCGAACTCTGAAACCGTCGCCCACGAGAATATGGCTCGCCAGTTCCAGAGCCGACGGCTCATCGTCGATGACGAGAATGGTCTTGGCCGCGACGTTATCCTGTGCGCGTTTGCGGTCGATGGAAGCCCGTCGACTCTGCTGGCTACCTTCCTTGCCGAGCTGGACAAGCAGCATCTTGCGATAGAAGGATTTCATCTTGCTTCCCGCTATGGGCATTGTCGTTTGCTCCCGTTTTTGTTCGCGCCGAATGTTGCTGCATACGTCAACTGTGACCCGGCAACGTAGCGCGTTTGGCAGTCTCCCCCTGCCATTCATCATATCGACTTCATCACTGTCAGATCCTGTCAGTAGTTCCCCCAAAACACTCCGAATTGTCAAAAACGTATCAAAATCAGGTAACTCATTGCAGTCGCATCAGTTAACCGGTCTTGATCGTCGTATTGTTCAAGAATAGTCTCGTGGGGTACCACCCTTGGAGAATCATAATCCACCCACCATGGTTGTTTTGCTCTTGAAAGCGCGCAGATCGCTCAGATGACACCGGGGAGGAATAAACAGGAACATCGAGAGCTGCGATTCCGTTTTTCGAGTCTCTCCGGCAATCGGGAC
>JAGVEU010000320.1 GCA_020057985.1 Calditrichota bacterium
ACGCGCGTCCTTATCAAATCCCGCCGCCAGACCCACCGGATGACGAAACCTTAGTCCCATGCACTCCACAGGCTGCTCAGGAATCTCTCCGGCCATCAAACGCAATGCGGCGCGCCCAACTTTACAACTTTGCAGGAAAGACAAACTATGCAACGCAGAGTCATGCGTCGCCTCCGCATCACGCACAAAAAGAATCTTGCGAATCAGTGAGTACATATTTTCTTGCTTCCCCCTATCAAACGCCTTAAAACGGAATCCCCAGAGAGAGATCCAAGCTGGTCTGTCCATCGCGATTCACCGTGTAGGCAAACTCCACGAACTGCACATAAGGAAAGCGGAAGAGTAGTCCTGTCCCACCCGCAAACATCGGTGTGCGAGACTTGTCAATCTGCAGCTCACCGCCTTGCATAAACCACTCGCTGAATATGCCGAACGGCCAATGCCTGCCATACTTGCCAAGCAAGGGCACGTCGTAGAAGGACTCTCTCGTCAACGGCACACGCAAAGCGGCATCGCCCACTAAAAATCCCGAAGACTCTGTCTTGTCCGCTCGATAGCCGCGAAAGCCCTCATCAAATCCATGATAGAAGTGTGCCCACACCGGCGTGCTCGATGTCGAGGTCGCTCCCTGCAAGCGCAAGGCCAGCACGGATGGACGAGTTGCATCACTTAAGGGAAAATAGCCCCGCAAGTCGGCGAAAGAACGCACAAAATCCTCTGTGCCAAAAGCCAAATCCGTGCGCACTTCAGCGCGAGCGCCACGAGACGGATACCATTCCAAATCGCGACGGTCAAGAACCACAAACGGAGTGAACCAGAAAGATCGCCACACTTTTTTCGCTTCGTTGGCATAGACTTCTTCCGGTGAAACTTCTTCGTGCCTAAGTTCCAAACCGATTCGTGATGGAGCGCCGACACGAGTCGCCACTTGAAAATACGCACGAATATCCCGGAGATGTCTCGACGAGTCCAGAACCGATGCATGACGGTCTCCAATGCGCAGATTGCGATAGCCATAGCGAACGGCATAGGGAAAACGTGGACTGAACCAGCGAGTTTGATAGCTGACTGCAAAACCCTGCGCTGCACCGAGCTGGGCAATCCCGTATAAGCTTCCGCCGTTTCCGCGAAAGTTGTAATCGCTGATTCCGGCATGAATGACGACCTTCTTGTAGAATTCCCTCGGATCCGTAAACAATTCGCTGAACTGTCCCTCCGCCAACTCGACTCCCAACAGTGGAAGAATCGGCCACGGCTCAGAAATTGTCAAAGCTACTGTCCCTGTCGAATCGTCCGAGATCGTTACATCATTGAAGACTCCGAGGCTCAGCAGGCGTTTGCGTGCCGCTTCAAGGACCTTATCATCTACAGTATCACCGACCGCAAATTGAAGCTCCCGTTCAATGACCCAGGCTTTTGTGTACTTCCTCCCCGCCACGTCAATACGTTGAACCACAAAGGACTCAGCGCTGAACGCGACCCCGCAACACACAAACAATAAAAGAAGAACGCGCAAGAAAAAGCTCATCGCCAGTCCACTTGCAGAATAAGATCGAGCGCTGAAGCTTGCCGACCTGTTTGTTGTCCACGCAATTTCAGCCACTTGAAAAGCTGATACTCAATCGAGACCTCCTGACCGGTTTGATACTGCTCAATCGGCTGAAGAACACGGACAAACAAGCGGTCAGTGACATACGTTCCGACTTCCAGAGTTCCGCCGGTGAGGTCTGCCAGTCCGCCGCTTCCGGTGCGATATTCGAGCACGTCAAGACCCGCCGCGCGACCGAGCATATTCGAGAGTTGGCTGGTGGCGGTCTGCGTGACACTGCTTTCCAGTTGATTCGGATTGAGCGCAGTCTGACCGGAGGAGCCTCCGAATTGTCCCAGCAGCAGCGCTTTCATCACATCCTCTGTCGCCATCGTCGCTCCGTTTCGATCAGTTCCTTTCACATCAAATTGAGTTTTGGCAAGTGTTCCGTAGACGTGAGCATCAATCGTAATCCCCTGCTGTTGATACAATCGCGAATCGGTCGCATGAATATCCAGAATCGGATCATCAATCGGCCCTTCATAGCGCACAACTCCCTCCGTGACCCTGAGTTCCCGATTAAGAAACTGAACAGATCCGCGTTTGACGTCAATCTGCCCGTTTATATAGGGCGATTTTGCGGCATCCTTGTAGAGCCAGAGTTCACCGGCAAGTTCGATATTGACTCCGCCGCCGCGTATCCAACAGTTGCCGGGAATCTCAATATGCAATCCATGCGAAACATTCTTGTAGAACTTTGAGACAAGAAATCCGCCCTTATAGGTGGTGTCGCCGCGCAGCTTGGCTAACTCAGCATTCAGGTCAATCTCCTCGACTTGTTTGCTTGTGGCTTGAGTAATGCGGTAGAGAACGTCATTGAACTTAAGCGATCCTCGCGCATCAAGCTGCTGGAAAGGCCCATCCACGGTGATGTCCCCCGACGCTCGCGCTGCCATGGTCGAGGACTTGAGAGCCTGAAAACGATCCAGATCCAAGTCAAGATGTAGTGTCTCCGGAAATGGAAACGACATGATCGCCGTGCCGCTACCGGTGACCTTTCCACCTGAAGTGGCTTCAAAGCGCGGAATGTTGAGCGTGTCCCCGTGTAGCGTGCCGGTAATGGCAATTTTACTGTAGTTCACACCCATGACTGCGTCTTGATAGGTTCCGTTCTGAACTGCAAACGTGCCAGACCAATCCGGCTGGGCAGGAGTTCCCATGATGGAAATATCGCCGGAGATGCTTCCACCGAGAGCCAAACCAAACGGCATATATCCATTGAGCTTGGAGAGCGGCTGTTGCAATACTTTTAGCCTCCCGGAAATCGGCAAACTATCCGGTATGCTTGGCTTCTCGTAGAAGGAAAGCTGAATCGGAATTCGTCCTGAGAGTAATGCCAGTGTGTCACCGAACCAAATGCTGTAACCTTCAAGCTCGGCCTGTGAACCTGTTGCCTCCGCAGAAAATGCAACTTCATCAGCCAGCAGTTTTCCATCCTGAATAAGGCTGTCCAGTGTGACTGAGACGTTGCCCTGAAGAGCGCTGTCTGTGCCGGCAAGCTGCAGTCGCATGTTGATTGTGGCTTTGGGAAGGCGCTTCTTGAGCAGTTTGCTTAGCTCAGCAGTTTCAAAACCCGAAAGTTCGAGCGCCAGATCCTGCTCTCCTTTCCGTTGCACAAAGCCGGTGGCGCGCAAAACTCCCAGCGGCGACAGAATCTTCAGCGAAGAAATGTCAAGCCGATTCCCGTTCAATGTGAGTTCTGTCTCTCCCTCCGTAGACCATTCTGTCCCATAGGCTTTTACTCGCAGGCTATGAACAACCGCTTGGATCTCCGAGTGAGCGCGTCTCACATCGAGGTTTGTCGCAGCGCTGATGGTGTCTGCCTTCGCCCAGAGTTGAAGGTCGGCATTTGCATGGTCTGATGCTCCTTGCAAGAGCACATCCATCGAGTCCACGACTTGCCCCGCTGCTTCCAACCCACGAATCCGTAGCACTGCGTTATAGCTAAGACTATCGCTGTTGAAACTGAGAATTCCTAATGCTGCACTTCCGAGAGAGTTGCTTCCGTAATGGACATTCTCGAGCAGCACGTCGCCGGTCGCGGTGATGCCGGAAAGTGAATCTCCTGCCAAACTCGCCGATCCACTCAACGAGACCGCACAGGAACCGCTCAGAGACTCCGCTGAATCCACAGCCGCAGAGAGATACTCCTGAAATCGGGACAGGTCAGATGCAGAAACGTCAAGAATATACTCAAGCGTTCCGCCTCGCTCACCGTGTGCAGAAGCTCCAAGCGTTGCGCCGTATCCTTGTGCGAACAGTGTATCGAGT
>JAGVEU010000220.1 GCA_020057985.1 Calditrichota bacterium
CTCCCGACTCCGCGAGTTTGCCCTGAAAAGACGGGATTGTGCCGATCATCTCCTTGACCTTGGCCTGATCGACACGCCATTGATCGTCGGACTCGTACATGTGATCGAGTCGCCATTTGAAGCGATCGTCAATTTCCGACCGCTGTTTGACTTTTTTGGCGCCAGTTTCCGGTTCCGCAACTCCCACGCCCTTCTGCACTTTGAAAACTCTCCGACTTCTCATCTCAATCTCTCGCCTGATAACATTGTGATATTTCCGTGCGTATCTGTTTTCCGGACTCGACTATTGGCCCTCAGCCGCCCATGCAGCGCTGGGCGTCAAGGTCGTCACCACAGTACACCTCTAAAAAATATAACACTTCCCAAGAGCATTTGCCACCAGAATCGCCTGCCAAAAGGCTTGATCGATGAATACGTCGGTTTGCTTCCGGCAACAAGGGCACTTAAGCGACCGGTTCGCTCCAATATGACGTCCGCAAAAAGCGGTTGCCGCAGTCCCGCTAATGCGCTATTTTTGTGAATCGATTCACAGAAACTCGCGGCTTCTAAAACGGGCGGTGGGTGAGGTGGTCTGTTTGTTTTATGTGTTTGAATGCAATTTCCTTACTTCCATAGTGTGAGACAATTATGAAAGAACTTCTTTCTGGAAACGAGGCGGTAGCTCGCGGAGCAGTCGAAGCCGGAGTCAAATTGGCGGTAGCCTATCCCGGTACACCTTCGACCGAAATTTTAGAGACGATTGCCGAGCGCCATCGTTCCGTTTATGCGCAGTGGTCGCCCAACGAAAAAGTCGCCTTCGAGGTTGGCATCGGAGCTTCCTTGGGCGGCGGCCGGGCACTGGTCACGATGAAGCATGTTGGCCTGAATGTTGCAGCCGATCCGCTGATGACCTTTGCCTATACCGGTGTCAATGCCGGTTTCGTTGTGGTCAGCGCCGATGATCCGGAGATGCACTCCTCGCAGAATGAGCAGGACAACCGCATTTTCGCCCGCTTTGCCGGCATTCCCTTTTTCGAACCGGCTGATAGCCAGGAATCAAAGGACATGTTGCTCGCGGGATACGAAGTCTCGGAGCGTTTTGACACGCCGGTTATGTTGCGGATGACGACCCGTATCTCGCACACGAAGGCCATTGTGGAACTCGGAGAGCCGGTGAACGTGCCGGAACGGAAGTTCGTCAAGGACCCGTCCAAGTATGTGATGATTCCCTCCAATGCCAGAGTACGTCATCGGGTGCTTTCCCAAAGGCTGGTGGACCTCCAGAAATTCTCGGAAGCGACCGAATGGAATTGCGTAGAGAGCAACGGGTCACCCGTTGGCATCATTGCCGGCGGCGTGGCCTATCAACATGCCAAGGAGATCGCGCCGGATTTCGACTATTTCAAGATCGGTTTCGGATTTCCGCTACCGCTTGAGAGGATCAGGAAATTCGTCGCGGCGCATAACATCGTGTTGGTCGTCGAGGAGCTTGAACCGTTCTATGAAGAACAACTCAAAATTGCTGGCATCCGCGTGGAAGGCAAGAAGTACTTCGGCAACCTTGGCGAACTGACTCCGACACGTGTAGCACAAGGTTTTTATGATGCCGGTTTGATCAAGAGCGTTGTTCGTCCCGAAATCGAAGCCGAATCATTATTCCCGCGTCCACCGGTTCTCTGTCCCGGCTGTCCGCATCGCGGCGCATTTATGGCATTGCGCAAGCTCGGCGTTGCGGTCACCGGCGATATCGGCTGCTACACGCTGGGAATGCTGAAACCACTCAACGCCTTGGACACTTGTATCTGTATGGGCGCATCGATCGGCAACGCCATCGGTATCGAGAAAGTCAATGGCTCGGCTAAAGGCACCGTTGCTGTGATCGGCGATTCCACTTTCTTCCATTCAGGCATCACGGGATTGCTGGATGCGGTTTACAATCAAAGCAATGTCACCGTGATGATTCTCGACAACGGCGCTACGGCAATGACCGGTGGACAGGAGCATCCCGGAACCGGTCACACGCTGATGGGTGCGCCGGCAACGCGCACCGACATTGAGACGCTGGTCAAAGCGCTTGGTGTGAAAAATTGCCGCAGTGTTGATCCTTACGATTACGAGGCAACTCTCAAAGCAATCGAGGAAGAGATTGCGAATCCAGGTCCGTCGGTGATTGTCACGCACCGGCCTTGTGTGCTGATGCCCAAACGCATTATGGATGAACCCTATGTTGTCGATCTGGAACTCTGCAACGCTTGTTCCGCCTGTTTCCGCATTTCCTGTCCCGCTATTGCGGCTTCCCCCGAGACTAACGAGCGCGGACATCCCAAAGCGGTAATCGACGAGACCACGTGCACCGGTTGCATGTTGTGCGCGCAGATTTGTCCAACGGAAGCGATTGTCCTGAAGAGCAAGTTCGTGGCGGTTTAGGAGGTTTACCATGACGAATGACATACATAACATCCTGATCGTCGGGGTCGGCGGTCAAGGGGTGTTGCTGGCGTCGGAAATTATCTCCGATGTCGCAATGCGTTCGGGAATGGATGTCAAAAAATCCGAGGTTCACGGCATGTCGCAGCGCGGTGGAGTGGTAACTTCGCACGTCCGCATCGGCAAGAAAATCTACTCGCCTCTGATTCAGGAGGGCGAGACTGATTTCCTGATGGCGTTTGAACAGGCCGAAGGTCTTCGCGCGATCAATTGGATGCGCAAGGACGGCATTGCCATTATCTCGCGCAGTTCTCTGGTACCTGCGATTGTGACATCTTCGAAAGAGTTCACCTATCCTGATGACGCCGTTGCCGAAATAAAGAAGAAGCTCGCCAAAGTGATAGCGGTCGATGCCGACAAAATCGCGGCTGAGTTGGGTAACCCACGATTGGTGAACACAATCTTGATCGGCGTGCTGTCGAACTATCTGCCCTTTGATCCGAATCTCTGGGTGGAAACGATCAAGTCGTTGGTAAAACCGAAACTGGTAGATATCAATTTGACGGCTCTTGAGCGGGGACGGCAAATCAAGCTGGAGGCGGTCAAGGCGTAGGACGGAATTCTGAACATAGACAGGTAAAATCATGCCAGATTATTTAGTCATCATTAATCCCGGCTCAACTTCAACCAAGATGGCGCTCTTTGACGGCGACAAAAAGATTGCCGAAGACACCATCCGCCACGACGCCGCCGAATTGGCCAAATTCGACAATGTCGCCGACCAGTTCGAATTCCGCATGTTGGGAATCGACAGTTGGATCAACTCGCTGTCGATTGACACCAAGCAGGTCAAAGCGGTCATCGGCAGAGGTGCGCCGCTGCGGCCTCTGGAAGGGGGTTCGTACAAGATCACCGATGCCATGCTGTCCGACCTGCGCACGATGAAATACTCCAATCACGCTTCCAATCTTGGCGCCATCATCGCCGATCATCTTGGCAAGCGCTACAATGCGCCCTGTCTGATCTCCGATCCGATCACGACCGACAACTTCACCGATCTTGCCCGCATCTCCGGCGTTCCGGAAATCCCGCGCAAGTGCCGCGTGCATGCCCTAAACATCAAGGAAGTCTGCCGCCGCGAAGCCGAGAAGCTGGGCAAGAAGCTTGAGGAAGTCAACTTCGTCGCCGTGCACATGGGGGGTGGTGTTTCCGTCGCGGCATTGCAAGGGGGCAAAGTCGTCGATGTCAACGACGCGCTCTTGGGTATGGGACCGTTTTCGCCCGACCGCGCCGGTGCGCTGCCGATTGGCGGACTCGTCAAACTCTGCTACTCCGGCAAATTCACGGAAAAGGAGATGATCGACAAGCTCTCGCGCAAATCCGGATTGCTCGCTTATATAGGTGAAGCCGACTTACGCGCGGTCGAAAGGATGATTCTCGGCGGCGACATGAAAGCGCAATTGCATTTCAACGCCATGGCCTATCAGATCGCCAAGGAAATCGGTATGGCGGCAGTCGTCCTGCGCGGACAATATGAAGCCATCGTCCTGACCGGTGGCATGGCGAAATCCGAGCTGCTGGTAGGTGAGATTCATCATTACATTGCTTTCCTCGGCAAGGTGATCACCGTCGGCGGTGAATTCGAGATGGAAGCACTGGCGGCTGCCGGGATGCGGTATCTGCGGGACGAAGAGGAATTGAAGGGGTATTGAGGGAGGAAATGTGGCGTCGTTTGTTTTGACTCCAAGCGTCATCTACGAAGTCTTAAATGCTAAGCAATTTCAGATCCCGGAATCGCAGAATCGCGGCGTATCTCTGACCCTGAGAGACGTTGAGAGTGAGATTACTAAGATCGCCCGTGTAGGATTCACGGATGTGGCAATCGCTGTGCTGGCCAAAGTTGAACCACCCTATCAAATCGAGGATTTGGCTGTCCGTGCTTTTGCTATGAGCATGCACGGTAGCGATATATCGGAGTTCGGTATCGGCAGTACAAATCTGGAGGACTTCTATGACAAGTCAAGCAACGCAAAAGACAGACACGTCGAAGTAGCGAGACTAATCCACAGATACTTCGAGGTTGGTCAGAGTCCCCGTATACTGAACGCCCACTCCATCTATCGCTCGACTTTGTACAAGAAAGCGGACATAGCTAACTCCATTCAGTACTTGAACGACCTGCGTGACTTATTTGTTACGGTCGGCAACAACGAAACAGTGTCATTGAAGCCGGGTGGGAAACTTCAATTACTTCGAGAGTTTATTGAACAGGAGAGCTGCAAGGTGAGTCTCTCAACCGCAAGTATGGCAGCGGTAACAAATCGCTATTTTCAGACAGTACCTTTGGGTCGAGAACATGACAACAAGCCCTTCATCTTCGTAGTCATGCCTTTCAAGAACGAGGAACTTGACCAAACCATATGGACTGCAGTGATGAAACCAGCACTGGAAAAGAGATTTCCTGAACTTGCGGCGATCCGGTCAGACTCGGTCACTGAACCTGGCAAGATTGATAGCCAGATCTTTACGGCAATAGTCAATGCCAAGATCGTTGTAGCCGAAGTCACGAAGCCTAATGCCAATGTTTACTACGAATTGGGCTTGCTCACGCCTTCGACAAGCGTGTCTACATGTTTTGCGAGAGAAGCGCAATAAAGCAGCAAGCGTTAGCCTTTGACATTCGCACCGGGCGCGCCGAACCTTACGATGACGCAGTGCACTTGACTCGACTTATTCAAGAGAAGGTAGAACTATAGGGAGATTTGGCTGGGAGCCTCGTCACTTGTGCTGGTCTGCCTATTGCCTGCGCCATCATTAACGCCTACCCTCAGGTACTGCTCAAATCTCTGGCATCTCGCTCGCAAATTGCCTATCTTCGGAAGCAGTGGGAGGAACAAATGACCGAACTTAAAGGGTCTGTTGCAAAATGACGAAATTGCCACTTTGACGCGGATTCGATGTTCCGAGACAAATTGCAAGTCGTTGAGAGACAGCGACTGGGGATGCTTC